>DATJYV010000210.1:0-9053 GCA_035499415.1 Bacteroidota bacterium | reverse complement strand
AATAGCTCACCAAGCTGTCCCCGTTTGCCGCGGGAATCGTGGTCTGGTACGAAGAGTCGCCCGAAGTGGCCGCGATCTTCGTCTTGGTCCACGTACCCGTCGACCCGAACCGCCAGTTAAAGAAGCTGCTGTCGATGTGGCCGCCGCCGTTAATGTTGTGCACAATCCATTTCACGTTCACGACATCGGTACGCTTCGGCGGGCTCGGCGTTCGGTTGAAGCCGGGTCCTGCGGACACCGCGGAAATCTGCGGGGCGAACGAATTGATGCTGAGGTCGCCGCCGTAGACCGAGTCACGATGCGAAGGCGAGGTCTTTTGCTGCGGTCCGGGATACAGCGGCATGACCGTGTAGTCCCCGCATGTTCCGGTGCGCGTCTGCGGGAGAATTAATCCGCGCAGAAAGTTCAGCGTCGTTCCGACCGGCGGGGGCGCGTACTTGGAGCCGCTCAGTCGGTGACCGCGAAGCGTGAACCAGCCCGAACCGTCGTACATGTAGCCCACATGCCCGGCGCCATCCTGGAACGAGAACCGGCCCGAACTGTAGTCGACCGATATGACGGTGACGTTCCGGACAATGACGTACATCGATTCATACTGCTCTGCAGACGAGGGCTTCGGCGTTCCGCCTGCACCCCCCACGCCTCCGATAAAGGCGAGACTGTCAAGCGCGAGTTCCTTGGGAGCCGGCCGCGGAGCGACACCCGTAACAATGCTGATCGGCTGCGCGTTGGTGTAGATCGGGCTCGTCGCGCTGTAGTGGAACATCTCCGTCAGGGAGTTGTTCTGTGAACCGAACTCGGTCACCTTTCCCTGCATCGTGACAACCATGCCCGTATCGAGCGCCGTGATGCCCGTCGATTGCGCCTGCGCGCTCGTGTCGTTTGTCAGGACGTTGAGCCCCGCCCACAGGGAGTTTGCGGTCGTGTCCTGCAAATAAATGTTGTACCGGGCAAGCGTGTAGGTCAGGACTGAAGGTTTGACCATCACGTAGCCGGTGATCTGCACCGTATCGCCGTTGGGGTCGGCGCCGTGCCAGTACGGCGAATCGTCGAGGTGCGCCACCGATGACGGCGACGTTGCCGCCTGCAGCGTGTCCAGTTTCTTCAACGAATCGACCGGCACCTTCTGCAGCTGGATGATCGTGACCACCTTCACCTGCGCAACGCTGAACGAGCTGACAACCGCCAGCGCGACAGGGAGAAGGACGGCTCGTATCAAAGTGCTTCTCATAAAGCCCTCCGTGAGAATGATGTGATGCGTTGTGGATTATTTAATGACAAGAAATTTCCCGCGTTGAACACTTCCCGTATCCTTGTTCTTCACCGTGTAGAGATACAGACCCGTCGCAACCGCCTGGTCCTGGTCCGTGATGAGATTCCACGCGTGTTCGCCTCCGGCGAGAATTTGCGAGCCGTCGGAGTACACCTGAAACCATTCGATGTCGCTCGCGTTGTAGGTCGCTGCATCGTGGTCGAACTGGTCCACGAGATCGCCGGCTAACGTGTAGATGCGAACCTGCGCATGCGGCGGCAGGTTATAGAAATAAAGCTTCCGGTCCCGTTCCGTCGTCCCGTCCCAGTACGCGCGCCCTTTGTACGGGTTGGGATAGACTCCCACCGGTTTATCAAAATTTGTATTCGGCAGCGTTCCGGGGACGACGCGCTGGAGCGTCTGAAGCTGGCTGCTCTCGAGACTCTGAAGCTGTGTGCTTGCGTCGCCGGAATCGTACGCCGTGACTGCAAACGCGTATTGCCATCCGTTCAGAAGCGTCGGGACTTCGAACTTATAATAGTAATGTGTCGTGTCCGGCAGGAATTGCACCGGCTGGGCCAGACGAACGCGGCCGAACCCCGTGTTGTAGCCGATATGATCGTTCGGAGAATCGAAATCTCCGAGTAGAATGAGGCTTCCCAGAACGTTTTGGGAGACGGTGAGGTCGAAACCCGCGGGTGTTCCGTAAATTCGATATCCCTCGAAGTCACGCTGGTTTGAGATCGGGTCGACGGAGGCCTCGGAGGAATTGTCCCAGTAAATGTCGACCAATCGGTCTTTCGGCATGACTTTCACGCGCGGCGGGTTGGGGGGAGCCGGCAGAAAATAACGTTTCGGCGCCCCGTTATTCGTCCAAACCTCGCCGTTATCCTGGATCCCGTCACCGTTCCGATCTTCTCCGTTGTACGTTCTCTGCGCCCATTGCGTTGCCTTGAACAGATTCACTTTCTGCGCGGGAGAATCGTCCGTCGTCGGCGTCGGCGTCGCTTTCTTTGCGGCCATCAGCGCGAACACGACATTCACCGAGTCTCCGCCGGCAATGTGGCTGAACGGCCCGACCGTGACCATGCTCATGAAATTACTCGGCTTCGGAATGCCGACGACCTGAGACGGCAACAGCCCGATGACCATTTTTGCGTATCGGTCCGGGTCCGTCGCCGGGGAGAAATACGTCGGGTCGGTGGAGTTCTCGAACTGCCACGCCTGGTATGAGGTCTGATTTTTGTAGGGCGTCGACCCGAGGAACTGAATTCCCGCGTAGCTGTCAGCGAGCCCGCCGTCGCCGTTGTAATCATACGCGTACGCCAGATGCAACGTATCGATATATCCTAGTCCGCCGTGGCTGTAAAACGGCGAGCCGACCGTCGGCGGCGTCACGTTCGTATTCCGCACAACAAGGTCCGCCCAAAGCGCGATGTACACGCTGTCGATCGAATAGGGGTTGATATTCTTGATCGTGTAATTGAAGATGACGAAGTTATCGGCGAACGAAAAGTTGAACGCGTACGTTTCCATGTGGACGTTGATGCCGATGGGATTGTGGTTCGGGATCGGTTCGTTCCCTTCGTTCGGGTTTGATGTGTTGACGTCGGTGAAGTCCGCGAGAAAATCCTGATGAGAGACTGCGTTGGGGTCAAAGTAGGGATTGTCGACGAGGGATGATCGCTCGACCACTTTGGAATCCACCCCCGTCGTAAATTCGAACCCTGCCGCCACGCCGGTAGGGACGGCCGAAACATCCAGAGCGCCGGTCGTAACTCGCACGCCTCCACCCGAGCCGTCATAACCGACGCCCACCCACAGCCCTCCGGCGAAGAGGTGCTCGATTCCCGACGACCGCGGATACTGCATCGACGGTTGCTGCGGCCACAGGCGGAACCCATGTCCGATGACGCCGAAATTCGTGACCGTGATCCCGATATTCCCCACGTTGGTGAATTTCGAGTTATCGTCGTCTGTGCGTTTGGAAATCGAAGACGGATGCGAGTTCTGCGCGACGACCGTGCCAATACAAACAAGGAGGTATACCGGTCCCAGAAATCTCAGGCGAGGCATTCAGCCGGATGCGGTTTTTGAGAAGACCCTTGGTGCGTTCGGAGAAATATCTACTCTGGGTGTCGAACGCGAACAATGGATGTCCGCGTCATGGTGGGAGTGACCGCGCAGGAGAAGCTGAGCCGGAAAAAACGGGGCTTGTTCCCGAACATCGGCACTCGACGAAAGAATGTGGCTGGAAAATCCAAGAAAGTCAATGATGAAATGAGCCGGAAAATATTTCGGATGAAGTTGGAACTCTCCCCGGTCGAACTTTGCAACGAGTGACCGGTCAGGAAAAATTTTCTCCTCGACGGCTTCTGTGAATCGGGTACTTGCCGGAGGTACCGATCACATCATGCGCGATGTCGCGCGAAAGCGAGCCTCACTCCAAGTGGCGGCAAACAAGCAACTTGCGCCGATTGGACGCCGAATGTCGCAAACGTCGTTTGCCGAGTTACCATCGAACGGGTTTGCTGATTTGGAGATGTCAATGAAGATGTTGGACTGAAACAACTTCAAGGAATATGTCCCGAAAGTCAATATATGACGATGTAAACGTTCCGTTAAGATCGAACAATGGAAAAACGGAACGACCGCCTGTTTTGTTTGGTCATGAATGAATGACGGCGAGGTGTGCTGAACCCAATCTGACTGAGAAACCATCCTATGAATGGACAACGTCATGCTGAACTTGCCTGCCCCGTGCTTCTTTACGGGGGTTCAGCATCTCATTTCCCGCGCACATCAGACCCTGAGACTCAGCCAGAGGCTGATGGGCCTTCGGCCCAAAGTTCAGGTTGACGAGCTCCGGTTATCGAGATGGCTTCAAAGAAGCTGTGGATCGACGATATCCCATAAATCAGGATGAGGCAGATTGACAGCGCAGGAAGGGATTTATTGCAAATCGGTCGAGAGTTTAAACGTAAAGATGCAGTTCATTTGCGAGTCCGAGATGTAGAGCGTTTTGTCGAAGAATGCTGCCCCGGTCGGCCTCTTCATCCTTCCCCCCGTCCCGTATGCACCGAACGACTCCGGCTTGAATGCCCCTTTGCTGTTGAACTTGAAAACGCTGTCCTGTGCGGCATCTACAATGAAGATGTCGAGTCGGGTGTTATCGATGGCGACCCCCGTCGGCAACACGTATCGGTACGGGCGGATGAAGTCGACTGACCCCTGAGTAATGTTTGTCGGGTCGAATTTCGGCATCCATCCCTCAAATTCGGCCGACTGCTGATACACCATCCAGATTGCGCCGTAGGCGACTCCGATGGAATTCTGGAGAATGATGATATCATGGGAATTCGGGAATGCGATCAGATCCGTCAGCATATTGATGTAGTTGATGCCGCTGCCGGTGCCGGTGGTCAGATCGGTGACCGGTGTCGTAAACTGGTCCTGGTCCGAAAAAAGGAGTATGCGGGTGTCGGGGTCGATGAAGCTGCTGTTATCGGGACCGACGCGCGCGAGCAGGTACGTATTGTCGGGCATGGTGGCGATTCCGACAAACCTTCGCGCGGGATGCGCATATTCCCTCCATATCGTGTCGATGACGGCATTCTGAAATTGATGCAGTGCCTGGACAAGATGAATTCGGAACACCGCGCCGGCTGTGTCCCCGCCGCTCGTGACAATCGTTCCGCCGACGAGCAGGTCGAGCCGAAAATCCTGTCCAAGCGCCGAGGGCTGAAGGATCTGGCGCTCGCCCAGATATTCCCCGCCGACGTTCAGCATCACCACCCGGTTATTTTTCGAGTCGGCGACGTACAGCAGGTTGTCCTTTCCGATGAGGAGCGCCGTCGGTCCGTTGAACCCGGTGATCGGCGTATTGACCTCAAGATACGTCGTGTCGCCGACCGAGTACTTCGTCCCTTCGAGCGCTTCGACGGACGCGATCGGGTATGATTTCGTACACCCGGCGGTCAGGCAGGCGATCGACAGAAGGAGGATGGGGAAAACTCTGCGGACAATCATCAGTACGTCATCGAGCATGATAATCGGTGGACGGCACCCAGAACGTTAAAATTCGTAAACGAGTAATCGAGCGCGACATTCGAGAACGCGAGCGGCGAGGCAACTCCGACACCGAACGAATAGTCGTCCGCCGACCGCTGGGATTTATCAAACCAGGCGTCGCCGATGGACCTCCGGAGGCCGACGCGAAACCGGATCCAGCCGCTCCAGGCGTACTCCGCGCCGAAGCGAAAATCTTCGGCGTTGTCGTTGGGATGGTTGAGCTGGACCGAGGTCGTGATGTGCTGGTCGTCGTCCTGATACGGTTCGAAGGCGAGCCCGAATTTAAACTGGGTCGGGGGCGAGTACGATTGGAAGGACGAGACGGTACTGCCGTCGAGGAGCGTGGCTTCGCCGTGGGGAGCGACGTCCGAGCCGAAGTTCGTCACCGAGACGCCGAGCCGCAGGGACCCCAGCCCCGTCGAGTAATGTGTCCCAAGGTCGAACAGGACTGTCTGAATCTTCAGCGTCGCAAGGTCTTCCTCGACGTACCGGGCCGTCACGCCAAAGCTGAATTGCGACGTCATCCGTCGCGCGTACGTTGCGCCGATGCCGAGGTCGCTGTAATGGAAGTACGCCCCCGTGCCAAACGGCTGTGTCTCCGTCGTCACAGGCATATCATCCGTCCGCAGGGAGATGACCGAAAGACCGAGAACGTCGTCGGGCGTCACGTGGTATGAGGCGCCGAGAAAGTCGTGCTGCATGTCGACAAGCCAGCCGCTGTGGGCGACCATGATTCCATTATCGGGGTCGAGTACGAGTCCCGCCGGATTCCAATACAGCGAAGAGATGTCGTCCGCGACGGCGACCATAGATTCTCCCATGCCGCATCCTCTCGCCCCCACGCCGATCTTGAGGAACTGAAGACTCGATATGCCGGTCCTCTGGCCGCCGAGGTCGGGCAGCAGCTGGCTCACCGACCTTTGGCCGATGAGCAACGCCGACAGCATCATCACGCGCAGGGTCGTTTTCAAAATCGGATCGACCCCCCGATGCGAATGTTCCTCGGCTCCAGGTAGCGCGACGGGTCGTACGGATACGGACTGATCGGAGCCTGCAACTCGGGATAATGCGGGTCATTCCAGCTGTACGGTGTCGGCGTCGGCGTGCCGTTCGATTGAAACGGTGTGTACGCATTCCCCGTCACCGGGTTGATGATTTGCGCGTTTTGACGATTGAGGAGATTCCGAATCTCCACACTCACGACAAATCCTATTCCCGAAAAATTGAATGTCTTTTCGATATTCAAATCCACCGTGACCACATCCTTCCCCACCGCACCGTACAAATTGTTTGGGTCTGAAGTGTAGATCGGCCTTCCGGACGCGTCGAAGCCGATGAGTGACTGCGGAGCGTAGCGCATGCCCGACTCGTACGAAAGCCGGGTGTAGAAACTCATATCGTCGAACACGCCATTGCCGAATCCAAAGAGCGGTTCGTTCTTCTTGACTGTGAAGATTCCCACCAGCGACCCCTCAAACGGGCGGTCCCACGCGAGGTATGATTCCTTCACGTTGTCGGCCAGTCCCTGTTGAATATTATAGAGGGCTTCTTCCGCGGAATTGCTTTTCCCTGTCGCGACCGAATACGAGGCGGAGAAGGCGCCGCGGAACCAGTCGGAGATCCGCTTTTTGTACTCGACTTCGAACCCGCGCGACCGGGCATAATCCAGATTAACATAGGTGGTGTACGTGCCGGAGGAGAATCGCGGCTGCTGGATCTGAATCGACTGAGGCGTGATATAATCGAAAATGTCCTTGTAGTATGCGGTCAGCGTCAGCACGTCGTTTTCCGAGAGCTGGTTGCGAAGCCCCAGCTCGTATCCGACGGTTGTCTCCGGATTGAGGTCCGGATTGCCGATGGTCTGTGTGGTCGACCGGGAACTGCTCCGCAGCAGTTTCGTGTAGACGTATTGCGGCCGGGGGAATTTTGAGAAATGGCCGTACGAGAAGAAGAGCGTCTGATTGTCCGAAACAGGGTGGGCCATGGCAAACCGCGGACTGAGGCGCCCCTTCCAGCGGAGGCCGAACAGCGAGTGCGAATCGTCGAAGTATTTTGCGCGGATCACCGGGCTTACGAGCGAAAGACTGTCATTCCTCATCGCATCGTCGACATATTTGCCCGGGAACCAATAATCAAACCGGAGTCCGAAATCGAGGATCATGCCGCCGGAAGTGAGATTGTCCTGCGCATAGAGCGCCCCCATGTACGATTTGACCGAGTAAATATCGTTGTCGTAGCCCAACGGGCGAATCCACGGCTCATAGATGTCGATCATCTGCATGTTTTGGACCATCGTTTCGACGCCCGACTTGAACTTGTTCTTTTCGTCGAAATTGCTCGTGAGGTCGAACTTGAACGTGTACTCGTCGGAGTACTGGTCGCGCCAGACCGTGGGGCTTCCGAGGTCGTAGAACCCATCGCCCGGGATGACGAGCACGGTGTCGTGCCCCACATTCTTGTAGATGAGCGGAAACGTGGCAATATCCTTGGGTTCCGTGTAGTCCTGCCACGATTTCCCGTTCGCATCCGCCCTCAGGTGGGCGGTATATCGGCTCAGCCGGACCTCATAAAACGTCTTCGAGTCCAGCACGTGCGTAAAGATGAGTGAATTCTGGACGTTGATCTGGGCGAAGGTGTTCGCGCTGTCGGGAATGTTCTGGAACAGATACTGGTAACCGGGTTGCGGCTGGACGTATTCGAGCGTCGTCTGGATCGATTGGGTGTTTTGATTGATGATGACTGAGGGCGAGAACGCATAGGAGAGTTTCGTCGTCGCGCTGATCTTCCACGTAAGCTTTGCGAATCCGGACCAGTTGTTGCTCCTCCGCGGCGAGAGCCACGGCTGGTCGATGAGCGATGATTTGAGGCCGCCCGGGGCTTTCACTTCCCAGCCGGTGGGGAGCCCTTCATCGTTGATCGTTTCCACCCAGCGCGTGTAGCCGTCGGAGAGATTGACATTGCCGTTCATGAAGAAGCTGACGGTACCCGGGAGGTCGAACCCGAGGGAGGGGAGAATGTATTGTGTGATCGGTTCCGGCCCGCTCAGGGAGAAGTCGTAGATGTCGGTGTTGAAATTCGACCGGTCGTGTTCATTGACGCCGAAATGATCCTGCTTGTGCGAGAGCGAACCGGTAAACGCATCCCCGCCGTCTCTCGTCGTGAGATTGACGACCCCCGATGTTGCCTGGCCGTACTCCGCACTGTATCCGCCCGTAATAACCTCCGCCTCCTGGATCGCCCCCGTCGGGAGCTGTGCACCGAATCCCGTCCCGGCAAGCGGATCCTGCACCGAGATCCCGTCGATCAGATAGGCCGTCTCATAGCTTCGCCCTCCGCGGATGTGAATCTGGTCGTCCGACTTTACAACGCCCGTCTGAAGCGCGACGACATCCTGGATATTTTCGACGGCGGAGGCCTTGAGGTCTTCGTTGTTGATGGACCTCCGGCTCGACGTCTCCTCGATATCGAACAGCGGCTTCTCGCCGACAACAACAACTTCCTGCCCGAGCGAAAGCGAAGTCTCTTCGAGCGAAAAATCGAGATGGGTCGTCTGCCCCTCCACAATCTTCACGGCAGGATACTGGACGACTTTGTATCCCAACAATCGAACCTCGACGACATACGTCCCCGGGTTGATGCGTTGGATGAGGTACTTCCCGTCGACGTCCGTGGCGGCACCGTAGTACGTTCCTTTGAACACGATGTTGACGCCGGGCAATCCCTCCTTCGT
>DATJYV010000209.1:0-4900 GCA_035499415.1 Bacteroidota bacterium | reverse complement strand
TCTATTCGCCGCAGCCGTGTCTTACACATTTCGGATTGGAATTTCCGATGCGGGCCGACTTGCTCCTCACTCTGAACATTAAGAAGGGTCACCCCATCCAAGCGCCGGCCATTCCCGCTCTCTCCAGTCGCACGGAGTCCCTAGTCTCGTCATCAGGAGAAGTCAATGCATTCAAAAGGAAGCTGGATGCAGCCGGCACAATTTGCCTTCCCCTCTGCGCTGCCGCGATGTTTTGGTCTTCCGCTCTCACGGAGCTCTTCGCGGGAATCTTCATCTGCCTTCGTGTGACGACCCTGCTGTACGTGATTCGAGCCGGAGGTCGGAAATCGATTTTCCGAATTGCCCAACGCGAGAAGCTCGTGTGGATTCTTTGGCTGGGCTATGTGCTTGCCGTCCTTTTCTCTTTTGTCGCCTGGCGGGTTCCATTTTCCTCTCACCCCGGACTTCTCTGGCACCCACTTCTGTTTTTCGCCATTCTTGCGGGAAGCCTTCCTGCTGGCCAGATATTGAGGACGGCACAGGCGTTCGCGTTGAGCGGGGCAGTCGCCGCTTGCGCCAGCCTCATTCCCATGGCATTGCTCAACTCACACGCCCATTTCGAAAGCCACGTGGGCCTGACGACCGATGCCGACCTCCTGGTTCTTGGAGCGATTCTCGTCTACGGGTCCACCGCTTCTTCGGAACGCAGGGAATGGCTGCCGTATCTTGCAGCTCTCGGCCTTGCGGCACTCATGGCTATCGCCTGCATGTACACGATCGAGATAGCTCCGGCTCTTGCGCTTGGGATGAGTCTGACCGTCATAGCGTTTTCGTCGAGGGCTCGCTGGATCCACGCTCTCGCGTTGGCCGCCGTTACGCTTCTATTCTCCCCTGCAATCATTCTGAGGAAATTAAGCTGGATGATCCATTCGAACGGATCCGACAGGTTTGTAGCATGGAAGGAAGGATTGAAAATCCTGCCGTCCACGCCACTGTTCGGCTTCGGCCCGGATTCATTCAGCCGGATTTTCCCCGACGATGGGTTTCAAAAATTTGTCAACAAGCCCCCGAGCTCATGGCACAATGATTTCCTTGAGACATTTCTGGACAGCGGAGCTGTCGCCGCGGCGGCGCTCATCGCCTTCTCGTTCGTGCTCGTTCTCGCCTCCATCCGATTATTCCTCGTTGTTCGAAAGAACGGCCCCGGCAATCCAAGCATCTCTTTTCCCCTTCTCTGCCTTTGCCTCGTCTGGTTTGCCACGGTTGGAGGGGTCGTCACGACTACGATCCTCAGCCTCTTTTTCTGGACTTTCGCGGGGCTGATTCTGAAAACGGAAGGGGCGATGGCACGCCGATGATCCTCCTGCTCAATCCCCGGAGTGCGTCCGTGAATCGGAGAATTCCGCTTTCCCTGCTTACCGTGGGAGCGGGGCTCGAAGGCCGTTTTGACTATGAGATCCTGGACGAAAACTTTCATTACCCGATCGATTCATACCTTGAACGGCGCATTCGCGAAAAGGAGGTTCGTTATCTCTGCATGACGGTGATGCCGGGCCCGCAACTTGTCCGCGCGATCCACCTATCCAAGCTGATGAAAAGCGTCTTCCCCCATCTCACCATTGTCTGGGGCGGTTCGTTTCCCACCATCCACACGGAAACGGTTCTCTCCAGTTCCTTCGTCGATGTCGTCATCCTGGGACAGGGGGAATTCATTTTTCCGAAATTTCTCGAATCCGTCGCACGGGGCATGCCGCCCGATTCGGTTCCGGGGATTGCCGTCCGATCCGATGGGGGAATTCGCTATGCACCTGCGGCTCCGTGGGTTGACCCGAACGAAACACCCCGACTTCCGTACCATCGTGTCGACGTCGCGCGCTATCTCCAGCGCACGTATCTCGGAGAGCGCACATCCGCGTATCATTCGAGCCTTGGCTGTCCGTTCAGATGCGGGTTCTGCAGTGTCGTCGCAGAATTCGACGGACGCTGGTTTTCGCAAAGCCCCCAGCGCGTCGCCGAAGAGATTGTCTACCAAAAGGAGAACTTCGGCGTCGACTCGATCGAATTCTTCGACAATAATTTCTTCACCTCGGAGCGACGCACGGCGGAGTTCTGCGACCGCATCCGGCCCCACGGGATGCGTTGGTGGGGGGAAGGCAGGAGCGATACCATCAACGCCTACTCGGACGCAACGCTTCGGGCGATGCGGGATGCGGGATGCACGATGATTTTCACGGGAGCGGAGACGAGTTCAGAAAAAGGGCTGACCCTGATGAACAAAGGGGGAACACAAACGGGAGAGCTCATCCTGGATTTCGCTCGGAGAATCCGCGAATTCGGCATCATCCCCGAGTTCTCGTTCATCTTCGGCAGCCCTTCGAGCAACATCGACGCAGATATCGACCGCGACATTCGGTTTATCAAACAGATCAAGGATGTAAACCCTTCCAGCGAGATCATCTTCTACGTGTATGCGCCGGTCTATCTTCCGGGGGCGGCGATATTCGAAGAAGCACGCAAGTACGGCTTCGATTATCCGCAATCGCTCGAGGAATGGGTACAGCCGAAATGGCTCCACTTCGACCTCAGGAAACGGCCGATGACGCCATGGATCAAGCCGCGGCACGTCGCGAGAATTCGAAACTTTGAGCGGACGCTCAACGCACAATTCCCCTCTTCGACCGATCTGCACCTGACGCCGCGGAAAAAATCGTTTCTTCGCCGTCTGAGCGGATGGCGATATCGGAGCGATTTTTATTTTGCGCCGGTCGAAATCCGCTTTTTTCTTACGAAAGTCTTCCGGTACCGTCAACCGGAAATCGAGGGGGCTCCCCAATATGAGACGATCGCCCGCACGCATGAATATTAATGCCTTTCGCAATACCCTCGCGTCGCGTCTTCGCGCGCTACCGGTCGTCATCCTGTATGTCACGGAAGCGTGCAACCTCCGGTGCGTGATGTGTTCGTACCGCGAAGCGCAGCCCGGCGAGCTTTCGATCGGAGAGATACGCTCGCTCGCGGATGTACTTTGCTCGTTCGGGTTACGGCAGATTGTCTTTTCAGGGGGCGAGCCGCTCGTGCGCAGGGATTTGCCGGAAATATGCACGATCTTTCGGGAGCGCGGAATTCGTCAAACCCTCCTGACCAACGGCGCTCTTCTGAAAAAACGACTCGGCGAATTGAAGGATTTCTTTTCCGAAGTTATCATCTCGCTGGACGGACCGACTGCCCGGATTCACGACGAGATTCGCGGGTCGAAATCATTCGACCTTGCCGTGGCGGGGATCCGCGAGATGAAGAGCACAGGGTTTGCGGGGTCCGTCTCCATCCGCACGGTCCTGCAGAAGAAAAACTTCCATGCGTTCGACGCGATGGTCGATCTTGCGCGGAACATGGGCGTCGACCGGATATCGTTTCTGGCGGCCGATGTGTTGTCCGGCGCATTCGGAAGGCCCACCGGAGCAGACAATCGGCCGGACGCGTTTATGCTCGACCGACGCGAGATTCAGTCATTTCGCACGATTCTCACAGCCGCCAGGGATAAATTCAAGAAGGAATTCGACACCGGGTTCATCTCCGAGTCACCAGACCGCCTCATGCGCATTGCGCAATATTATGAAGCGCTCGAGGGATCCACTGAATTTCCGCGCAACGTTTGCAATGCGCCGATGGTTTCAGCGGTGATCACTTCGACGGGCGATATTCTCCCCTGCTTCTTTCTGGGCTCGTATGGAAATCTCCGGAAGGAAAAGATTCCGCAGCTTGTGAATATGCCGGCGGCGATCAAGACTCGCAAGGAAGTTCGCGACTACACTCTCGATCGGTGTCATACCTGCGTCTGCACCCTTTCCGTTTCGCCGTTGCGCGCCCTTGTTGATTCGTTCTGAATGTCACGCCGGTGATAACGGCGAGCGAACCATAATGAACAATTCGATTTGATGCGCCTCGGCATGCAGATTCTCAAATCAGAGAAAGCATACGACCTCTGGGCAGAGACGTACGATGAGAGCAAGGACAACGCGGTCCTTGCGGCAGAAGAGCATGCCGCAAGCCCTTTGATCAGACGGGTCGCGGCAGGGTTGACGAACGCAGTCGATTTTGGGTGCGGCACGGGCCGTCATATTCCGGACCTCCTGGATGCCGGGGTCCGCTCCGTCGTCGCAATCGACCAGTCATATCCAATGCTGATGCGGGCGAGGTCAAAATTCCCCCACGGCGCGGTTTCATTCGTCCGGTGCCGCCTCCTGTCGCTTCCCATTCGCCCCGGATCGTTTGATCTGGGGCTCGCGTGTCTTGTCCTCGGCCACGAGCCGTCTCTTTCCGGTCCTTTGAAAACTATTTCGAGTGCGCTCAAGCCAGGCGGGCATCTGGTCATTTCCGAACTTCATCCCGACTTCGAGAAAAGGGGATGGAAGAGAACATTCTCAGTCCGTGGAACCCTTCGTCAAAACTATGCCGTCGAGAACTTTGCGCATCAAGAGGAGGAGTATCAAGCTGCGTTCAAGGAAAACGCGCTCGACGTCCGTGCGTCGGAGATTCCAAAAGTTGATGAGTCTCTCAAGCCGATCTTTGACCGGACAGGAATGACCGATGTCTATCAGCAATTCCAGGGTGCGCCCCTCCTTCTGGTTTATCTCCTTCGCAAAAAGTGATTCGTCGTTCCATCCTGTTCCGGTCCGGTACGTTCCTCGTCGACGGCAAATTTGAACTGTGCTCCGTCCGTGTCGCGAATGGAAAGATAAAGGAGATCGATGTCTCCCTCATCCCCCGGCCGGGGGAACGTGTCGTCGATCTCGAAGGCCTTCATGTCATCCCGGCTTTCATCAACGCTCACGACCACCTCGAGTTTAATCTCTATCCGCGACTCGGCTCCCCTCCGTATCGTAATTATGTCGACTGGGCGCGCGATATTCAGAAGAACGAC
>DATJYV010000208.1:0-14755 GCA_035499415.1 Bacteroidota bacterium | reverse complement strand
GGACCAGCTCTCGCATGAAATCCACGACGACGAAACTGCTGATGGCCGAGAGCCCGACGTTGACGACTTCGATGTGTTTGGAAGGGAACAACTTCTCGAGCCGGGCCTTCATGAAACCTGGAGCCGTCGCGTTGAAATCGTACGGAAAACCGGCCATAGTCGATTCGCCGAGGCAGAAGATCCGAAACGTCGAGTCAGATTTCTTGACCTCAAACGCGTCGTCCGCCGGTTCGGGGACTGCTGTTCCCGCGTGAGCAAAGTACCGAACGGCGACCGACCGATTGATCACGTAATACTCCTTCCCCGCGATGAGCTTCCGATGGACCAGCTCGGTATCGGAGGCGTAGCCGGCAATCCTGAGGCCCGTTTCCGTCAAGACGACGACACCGACGGGGATGAGGAACACGATCGCCGAAAAGATGAACCGCCGGGTAAGCGTCATGGAGGAGACTCCAGCCTGGTCACGTGCCTTATCGTCGGGATTTCCGTGCGTCATCGCTGTCCTTTTTGAATCCGACCAAGAAGATCCCTTGCATTGGCGAATCGGGGGTCGATTTGGAGAAGTTGGTCCAACACGCTCACCGATTGGAGGTCGGAACCGGCGGCGTGGTATGCCTGCGCGAGGTCGAATCCGGTTTGGAGCTTGTCGTCGATCGTTTCGCCAAGCGCGAACGCCTTCTCGAGATTTGTCACCGCGGTTCCGGTATTGTGTGCAGCGAGATCGATATCAGCCAGAAGACGATATCCGTAATACGACGGCTCGATCACGATCGTTTGGCGCAAGATTGTTTCCGCTTCGCTCATGCGTCCAAGCCGAATGTAGAGCTGTCCCAACCGGAGGGAGGATGAGATGTTGAGGGGGATCTGGTTCATGAGGGCACGATATTCCCGCTCTTCCGTTTGCGGATCGCCATGCGCTTCGCAATACTCGGCGACACCGACGTGAAACTGCTCCCACGAAATTTCACCGGCGAGATATTGGTCCTGCACGCTCCGGTATCCGACCGAACGGGCATCTGCGGGAGCGGGCAGTTTCTCGCGGAACGGCCAGCGGGATGTCAGCGTCTCGATTCTTCGTGCCGCGGCAAGCTCGTCGGAGAGGGGGATAACGCGGGAATTCCAGAGGTCTTCTTCGCGGACGGAATCGGCCCTCTGCCAGGCCTCCGCCCCTCCACCGATGAGGTGATCCCTCATGACGCCCGCATACGCACGGCCCAGCAGAAACGCCCCGCGAACATTCGGGTGCAGATGCTCGAGAACAAGGCTGTGGCCGATGATCGAATCAGGTGATTCCGCGGCGAAGGCGCCTTCGATGTCGGCACAGAAAATCGACCGGCCGTCACAGGCGGACCGGATCGCATCATTAAAATCCGTGCTCGCCCGGAATCTGATTTGATCGTAGTCCCGGGCCTTTAAATACTCCCTTCGGGCGGCCGACAGTTGCCCGAGTCGGTCGAGGCAGAAAGCCGTCGCGAAGTGGGCGTCGGCGCGCATGGTGTCGATTTGCAGAGCCCGCTCGAACAGCGGCAGCGCTTCCTGAAAACTTCCTACGGAGCCCGCGTGTGTACCATCGGCCATGAGGTCAGAGAAGACACGTTTGAGTGAATCGGCGACCCCCGGTTGAAATTCCGAATCGAAGGGGGCAAAGTCACGCACGTTGGATGCCTGGGTCGAGAGGATGATTGGAATTCCATGAGATCTGCAAAGGTCCGTCAATGCTGCCAGGTTTTCACGGAAAATTCGAAGAGCCCGGTCATAGGTCGGGCTTCGGTAAGGAATTAACTGGCCGCGGGCCAGTTGCTCCATCAAAGTCCCGGAAGTGTGTTCGCCGCCGGGTTTGCGGCCGAAAACATCCGAGAGTTCACTGGCCACATTTCTTACGAGGAGCACCGTCTTAAACCGGATCAATGCGAGGTACAATTCCGTCAGCCAGCGGCTTTGCCCCAGGGTTACATGGGAGGCGATACCCAGCACCCCGTAAAATTCATTATGTCCGTCGTAGACGATGATGAGGTCGGGTTCGTAATCGACGATTTCGCGGGCGATGTCAAGTACGGCGTAACTATTCGTTGCGGTCATCCCGAGGTTGATAACGTCGAATTGCTTTCCCGGAAAATATGCATGGAGGCGGTCCCGAAGAAAAGTGGCGAACGAGCCGACGGGTCCGTACGGGAACCCGACCGTCGTCGATCCGCCAAGGCAAAAAATCCGAAACACCCCCGGCGGCTTGGGCACAAGAAAATTATCGGGAGCAGTCGTCGGGGACAAGTCCAATCTTCCAAAGTATCTTCCCTTGACATCCGGGTTCATGATTTGGTACGTTTTTCCGGCAATGGTCTCGGTCGCAAAAAGAGAGAGGTCCTGGCCGTAGCGGCCAAGGCGCAGGCCCGCTTCGAGAAGAGCAAGGAGCGCGAACGGGAAGCAGACGGTGACGATGAAGAAAGAAACGCGCTTGCGGAGGGGGATGGTGGAAGGAGTTTCTTTCGCGGGGGAATTCAACGGTATTCGCTCGGGACGGAGCAAACGTTATCAAGTATTTTTCTCAAAATCAAAGAGGTTCGTTTGCAATCCGCTGCGTTGCAACTCCAGCGGTATTTCACTACATTTTTGTCGTGAAAGAGAAGCTAAAAAAAATCGGCTCGGCCGTTTACGGGATCTGGATGAAGTTTGCCGGGCTGGTTGCATTCGTCAATACGCGCGTTCTCCTCACGGTTGTCTACTTCATCGTGATCGGTCCTCTTCACCTCCTCATGCGGCTCATGGGAAAAGATTACCTCGATCGTCGGCACGATCGTTCCCCCACGTTCTGGAAGAAGAAGGAACCGGTCACGCACTCTCTCGAGAGTGCCCGCCGGCAATTCTAGATGAACATCCTCGGCATTTCCTGTTTCTATCACGATGCGGCGGCGGCTCTCATCCGTGACGGCCGGCTCGTTGCGGCTGCCCAGGAAGAGCGATTCACCCGCAAACGTCACGACCCGGATTTTCCGCGGCATGCCGTCCGGTTTTGCCTCGAGCGGGGCGGCGTTCGAGCGCAGGACCTGGAGTTTGTCGTGTTCTACGACAAGCCGTTCATCAAATTCGAAAGGATCCTCCAGACCTACGTTGCGACATTCCCCCGCAGTTTCCCCTCTTTTCTGAAAGCCCTTCCCGTTTGGATGAAGGAAAAAATGTGGATGCGGCAGACAATCGCCCGGGAGTTGGATTACGAGGGGCAGATCCTTTTCGCGGAGCATCACGTGTCGCACGCCGCAAGTGCGTTCCTTGTTTCCCCCTTCGAAGAGGCGGCCATCCTGACGATCGACGGGGTCGGGGAGTGGGAGACGGCAACGCTGGGATCCGGGCGGGGAAATGACATCACGCTGACCCATGCGCTCTGGTTTCCGCATTCTCTTGGGTTGCTCTATTCGTCGTTCACCTATTATCTCGGTTTCAGAGTGAACAGTGCGGAGTACAAAGTCATGGGACTCGCGCCGTACGGCGAGCCAAGATTCTACGACGTCATAATGAAAGACCTGGTTTGGATGATGGATGATGGGAGCTTCCGGCTGAACATGAAGAATTTCACGTTCCATCACGGCCTCACCATGACGGGAAGAAAATTCGAAAAGCTGTTTGGGGCGCCGCGGAGGGAACCCGAATCGGCGCTTACTCAATTTCACAAGGATGTCGCGGCCTCGATTCAGAAGGCGACCGACACGATCGTGGTTGCGATGGCGCGGGAAGCGGAGCGTCAAACAAAAAGCAGCCGTCTTTGCATGGCCGGCGGTGTGGCGTTGAATTGCGTTTCGAACAGCAAGATCCTGGAAGGAACGGGGTTTAAGGAGGTTTTCATCCAGCCGGCAGCGGGGGATGCGGGCGGCGCCGTTGGTGCGGCCTACTACGCGTACAACACCGTCCTGGGATATCCCCGCAATTTTGAGCTTCAAAACGTATTCCTAGGGCCTGAATTCAGCGACGATGAAATCGGGAAATTTCTCGACACGGGGCAAATACCATACGACCGTTACGAGAAGGACGATCTGGTGAAGGAGACGGCCGCGCTGATTGCTCAACAAAAAGTTGTGGGATGGTTTCAGGGGCCGATGGAGTTCGGACCTCGGGCGCTCGGAAGCAGGAGCATCCTGGCAGATGCGAGGAATCCCCGGAATCAATCGGTTGTCAATCTCAAAATAAAGTACCGCGAAAGCTTCAGACCGTTCGCTCCCACGGTGCTTGAAGAGAAAAGCGGCGACTATTTCCGCTTCCCGGGCCCCAGCCCGTACATGCTGTTCGTCGCGACGGTCCGCGAAGACCGGCGGTCGATACCGGCGGTCACCCACGTCGACGGCACTGCCCGGCTGCAGACCATCTCCCGCGACCAGCATCCACTCTATTATGATCTGTTGAAAGAGTTCGAGCGGCAAACAGGATGCCCGGTCCTTATCAATACTTCGTTCAACGTCCGCGGCGAACCTATCGTCTGTACGCCGCAAGAAGCGTGGCGCTGCTTCATGAGGACGGAAATGGACCACCTCGTGATGGGGCGCTACATTCTCAGCAAAGAGAAAATCAGGCCCGCGACACAAAGCGAAGTCGCAGCGGAACAATTCGAGCTCGATTGATCATGGATCTTCTGAAGCGCGCAAAGTCCAATCTCTCCATTTTCGCCGAACTGTGGGATTTCATGCGTGTCCGAAAAAAGTGGTGGCTTGGGCCAATCTTCTTTATCTTTCTGGCGCTGGGACTTCTGATCGTCCTGACTCAGGGCTCCGCCCTCGCTCCGTTTATCTACACCCTTTTCTAGTCACAGCCGTGAAAGCAATGCGCATCCCGTCAACAACTGCTCTTTTCTGCATCCTCTTTTTTTCCGCCTCGATGGAAGCGCTTTCGCAGGACAGCGTCGATGTAACGTTCCGGTATAAAGGTCCCCCTTCACCCCAGGTGTATCTGGTCGGCGAGTTCAACGGTTGGACGGCGCCGGACCCGAAGCTGGCGATGAACTACATCGGAACATATTGGGTCATCACCAAGCGTCTCGCTGTCGGCGGGGGAAGTTACGGGGGAGGATGGGAGTACAAGTTCTACACCGGTGTGACACCATGGCCGGATGACACTCTTGACCATCATACTGTTCCGAATGACCCCAACGGGAACTCGTTCATTTACGTCAAAGACCCCACGATCTACCAGCTCGCTCCCAATCAGCGGCAACCCATGCTTCAAACGGACAGGCCGACAATTGTCGGCTTTATTTTTCCGAAGGTAGGCGCCGGGATTAACGCCTCGTCCATTTCTCTTCAGATCGACACGACAACGTACACCTCGCTCGGGTCATACTACGACGCCGGGACGAAGCAATTTTCGTATCAACTCCCGACTTCGATCGGCCAGGGACTTCATGCAGCCATCCTCACTGCGGGGACTACCGGTGGCGGAGTGAATTCCGACACCGTCACGTTTACCGTCCCCGGATTTATTTCCATCTCAAACATCGGCGGGTTTACAACACGCAATCCCGTGCGAACATTACGCGGGACCGTTGCCGATACCAGCATTCACGTCGTGCGCATCATCCGCAATGGCTCGGTTCTCGACAGCACCACAATTCTGGCAGGGTCGTACACGCTCGACGTGAATCTCGTCGAGGGGTCGAATGCCTTCAAAGCCACCGTCCTCGATTCATCCAACATCACCCACACGTCCGATTCCGTCACGTTTACGTACTTCGTGAACCATGCGCCGACGGCCGTCATCGGTTTTACGGTGGCGGACTCGACGATTACGCTCGACGGTTCGGGCAGCACAGACCCGGACCCTGCACAAACGGCGCTCTTGTCGTATTCCTGGAGTGAAATGCCGGGGAATCCGGCGTCACTTTCCCTCCACGCGACGACGCCGATGGTTACGCTTGCACGCCCCCCCGTGACGGGAGAATACGATGTCCAGCTGGTCGTGCGTGACACGAGCGGCAACGCCGACACGACACGAAACTTCTTCACGGTGTACAAGGACAGCGTTCGCGGAGCGGCTCTCAATACCATCCCCGAGTGGGTGAGAAACGGGAGAATCTACAGTTTCTATTTCAAGGGGCTGACTCCGGACGGGACGATTTCGGCCGCCCTGCCATACCTGCCGTACTTCAAGAAGATGGGGTTCAACATTCTCTGGATCCTGCCCGTGATGGTCAATCATTATCCCATCGATAATGCGTCCGGCCCGGGCTATGACATCACGGACTTCTACAATGTCGCGCCGCAGTACGGGACAAACGCCGACTTCAAGAATTTTGTCGCGCAGGCCCATCTCCTGGGACTGAAGGTGATTCTCGACGTTACGCCGAACCATACAAGCGCAGGCCACCCGTTCGTCCTGAACGCGCGCCAGTACGGCGTCAATTCTCCGTACTGGAATTTCTACCAGCATCAGCTCATTACCAACTCCCAGTATCACCCGAATCTTTCCGAGGCGATTACCTCGGACAACTTTGTTTACTATGGCGGCTTTTCGTCCGAGCTGTTGAACTGGAACTGGTCCGACGTCGATGCGCGTCAATACATGATCGACATGTTCGTTTCCTGGGTGAAGAATTTTGACGTTGACGGCTACCGGCTCGATGTCTATTGGGGTCCTCACGACAGGGCCAACGGAGGCAGCGGGGGCGAAAACGAAATGGGCGACCCGTTACGCAAAGCCCTGAAGAAAGTCAAACCAAGTCTCTACCTCCTCGGGGAAACCGCAGGAACAGGCGGGGGAACCGATGTCAACTATGCCGACCAGGGGGGCGGAGTCGACGGCGCGTACGATTGGAACCTCAAGGACGCTGTCCACGGGCTTTACCCCAACGGATCGCTTCAGGGTTATCAGACGTTTATGTTGGACCTTTACGACGGAGGATTCTATCCCGGCGGCAATTCGTCCTACCTGCGTTTCCTCGAAAATCAGGATGAGGACCGGATTGTCACGGTCTACAAATCATACGAAACGACGAAGCCCCCCTCCGTCGCGATATTCACTGCGCCGGGAATGCCGATGATCTGGGAAGGGCAGGAATTGGGAATCGGGCTGCTCGTACCGAACGGGCAGGATCCGCGCAGAGCAGTCGTAAACTGGAACCAGACTGATTTTCATAACCTCACGCCGCACTACCAGCGGCTTGCGGAAATCCGCGCCCAGTTTCCCGCGTTCTCAACACAGAACATGAAACTCCTCACGTCTACATCGCCGCTCCTGGCATATCTGCGCCCGTATCGGGGACAGGATGGCATCGTGGCGGTTAATTTCGCGGACACGGCTGCGCAGATCTCCCTTCAGATTCAGAGCTCGGACCTCGCAACGCAGATTCAGAACAAATCGTACGTCTTAAGCGACTTGTTCCATGACACGAGCTATACCGTCTCTTTTGTCGCCGGAAGTCTGACGGTCAACCAGGTGCTTCCCGCTTACACCTCTGATGTCTTCGTCCTTGCGGACACCGCGTTGCGCGTCACGCTTCCGCTGTTGACCGGCGTGCCTGCGCCCGGCGGATCGTCGGAGATGCCGGCTTCGTTCCGCCTTGCTCAAAACTATCCCAATCCCTTCAACCCGACGACCGTGATCAGCTTCGATCTCCCCGTTGCGAGCGAGGTCAAGCTCAGGGTGTTCGATATTTTGGGCCGGCTGGTGGCAACGTTGGTTGATGGAAGGATGGAGGCCGGGACTCACCTGGCCGTGTTCGACGGCAGCCGGAAGGCCTCGGGCATATACTTCTATGTTGTCAACGCCGGAGCGTTCGTTGAAACCAGGAAGATGATACTCATCAAGTAGGGAGGAGCAGATCAGCAAATCTGCAGTCGATTCCCGGCAGAAAATTCTGGCTCTTGCCCTTTGCTTCGCATGCGGCACATCAAGGTCACAACCCGGAGTCGTCGACGGCGGGGTGGAATTTCGATATTGCGGACCCGCGCGTCATGTTTGGCTTGGCGGGGACTTCAACCAATGGAATTGGAAGAACGATTCGTTGCAATACGCGGGCGGCTGCTGGACGATCGTCAAACCCCTCCCGCCGGGCATCTATCAGTACAAATTCATCGTCGAAACGGATTCGACGAGATGGACTCTCGACCCCCTCAATCCCGCAACGGTTGCGAACTACAACGGCACATCCAGCAACTCGACCATCACGGTTCGCGATGACCGCTCGGTTCTCCTTCGAGGTTACGAACCTAAAACCCAATCTCCCATGAACGACTCTTATCCGATAACCGGCGGCACGCTCTACCTGAACATCATCTGGCACCAGCATCAGCCGCTCTACCTCGACCCGGCAACCGACCAGCTGCAGGGCCCCTGGGTGCGCACGCACGGCACCAAGGATTACTACGACATGGCGTCGATCTTCGAAAAGTACCCCCGCATCCACGCCACGATCAATCTGACCTCATCACTCCTTCTCCAACTCGAAGAATACTACGTCCGGCGCATCAGTCCGTACCTGCAAATCCACAAGAACCGGATCGACGCAAGGCGCTATTTTGCCGACTACCGTGGCAAGACGGACCCCTGGGTCGACCTTGCGCTGAAGCCGACGAAGGATTTTGACGCGCGCGACATCGAATTTTTGCTCACGAACGTCTGGAACGCGTTCGGCGTGAGTGACGTCGTCATCGGACGGTTTCCCGAATACCGGATGCTGAAGGAAAAGCTGGCGAAGGAAGGACCGAAGGGGTTGAACGAGCAGGAAATGCGCGAGGTAAAATTCTGGTTCTACATTGCAAACTTCGACCCTGATTTTCTTGAGAGCAAGGTCAAGCTCGCGAACCGCCTGACCGTCGACCTGTCGGACCTCATCGACAAGCACGGGGACGGAACCTACCGCCTGAAGAAGGTGGTGAGTGAAGATGATTGCAATCGGATCGTCGCGGAAACAGTGAAGATCCTTTCTGCCATCATTCCGGTCCACCGGAAGATCATGTATCACCCCGCAAGTTACAAGGGTCAGGTGGAGATCATCACGACGCCGTATACCCATCCGATTCTCCCGCTCATCTACGATTCCGACCTCGCACGGACATGCCAGCCCAACGATCCGATGCCGGCGCGATTTCATTATCCCGTCGACGCCGATGCGCAAATTACGAAAGCGGTCGCGTATTACAAGTCGACGTTCGGCATCCTTCCGGCGGGCATGTGGCCGGCTGAAGGGTCGGTCTCCGAGGATATCATCCCCGTTTTTCTCCGCCGGGGAATTCAGTGGATCGCAACCGACCAGAAAATCCTGGAGAGGTCCAAACCCGGCGGCCAGCCCGTCTATTATCCGTATGCCATCCCGCGGGAACCGGGTTCCGCTGAAGCAGCAGTCATCGTCTTCCGCGAAACGGCACTGTCGGACAAGATCGGCTTCACTTACCAGAGCTACCGGGGCGAGGATGCCGCCGACGATTTTGTCCGGAGCATTCTGGCCTACGCTCCGCCGCCGGGCCAGCCGGATCGTCTGCTGACCGTCATCCTGGACGGAGAGAACGCGTGGGAATGGTATCGGTACGACAATGACGGAAAGGAATTTCAGAACGCACTGTACCGGAAGCTTTCCGCCCTCTATGAATCGAAGCAGGTCATCACGACAACGGTCAGCGAGTACCTGCACGGGAATCCGCACCGGGGCGTTCCCGCCCATCCAGTCGAGCGGCTTCCGAAGCTCGAGTGGCTCTGGCCCGGTTCCTGGATCAACGGCAACTACGACACATGGATTGGGGAGGATGAAGAGAACCGCGCGTGGGAATACCTCCGCATCGCGCGTTCGGATCTGGAGGGATCGGGTTTGAAGCAGCCCGACCCATGGAAGCCGGCGCCGCCCGAAAAAACAAAATCGTGGTACGGCTACCGTGCGTGGGAATCGATGTATGCCGCGGAGGGCTCCGATTGGTTCTGGTGGTACGGCACCGACCAGACTGCTCCCGCGGGAGACAAGCCGTTTGACCTTGCCTATATCACGCACTTGAAGAACATCTATCGGTTTGCAAAGCTTGCGGGCGCATCGATGCCGACGAGAGTCTTCGAGCCGATTATCGCGGACTCTGCCGCCGCCGTTCCGCCCCGCCAGCAGGGAGCCATGGCACGCGGGACCAGCGACCTCGTCCATGTCGTGTTCAAGTGCAACGCGCGTGAAATCTATGTCCGGAAGGCCGTATACATTGCCGGGAACGTGGAAGCGCTGGGGAATTGGACGCCCAACAAGATTCGAATGTACGACGATGGAACACACGGGGATGAAGTGGGGGACGGGATATGGTCGTTGGAAGTGGACCTTCCGGAGGGAACAGAAGTCGATTACAAGTATACCAACAGCGGCGCAGAGGGAAGCTGGGACCCGGGAGATGAATTTCCGTCTGTAAGCCGCACGATTCGAGTGCGCAAGGATACGACGGGCCTGATGATCGTGAGAGACGTGTTCGGCAAGAAGTGAATCTGAACCTCATGGCCGCTCGTTTTCTCATCCCGCTGTGCCTCCTCGGGCTTCTCTCTTGCTCGCCCCCGAACCGCGAGAATGTCCACCGGATTGTTATCTGGCAC
Organism: Bacteroidota bacterium; assembly: GCA_035499415.1. Classification (GTDB taxonomy): domain Bacteria; phylum Bacteroidota; class Ignavibacteria; order UBA10030; family UBA10030; genus DATJYV01. The sequence goes on along the minus strand of DATJYV010000208.1, from coordinate 4,225 downwards.
CAGATGCGTCCGGACGAACGGGACATCCTTCAGCGACAGATCGACCGGTACGTCGCCCGCCATCCGGGACTCGAAATCGTCCAACTTTACAAGGAAACGGAGGAACTGCGCAGCGGGTTTGTCATTGCGTCCATCGCCGGGCAGGGACCGGATGTCGTCTACGGTCCTTCGGACCCCGTCGGGATTTACGAAGCGACGAAAACAATCCGCCCGCTCGAAGGACTGTTCACAACGGAATATCTTTCTCAGTTCGACTCGTCCGCGCTTCTATGGTATAAGGGCCATCTCTACCAAATAGCGGACAAAATCGGGAACCATCTGGCGTTGGTGTATAACAAGAAGTACGTCGAGCGTCCCCCCGAGACCGACGTTGAGATGATCGCCCTTTGCAGGAAGATCCAGGATCGATATGGTTACACGGCCGGACGTCCCAATGTTTATGGTCTTGCGTGGAATTACACGGAGCCATTTTTTTTCATCCCGTTCTATACGGGGTTTGGAGGGTGGATATTCGACAAGGACGGGGTGACGCCGACGCTCGACAACCAGGCAATGGTCCGAAGTCTAAATTATGTGCGGAAACTGAGGGATGAGTACAAGATCATCCCGAACGAATCGGACTACGAAATTGCGGACGCGCTCTTCAAGGACGGAAAGGCCGCAATGCTCATCAACGGAGACTGGTCGTGGGCAGGGTACAAGGAAAAGGGGATTGATATAGGCGTCGCGCCGCTTCCGAAAATCGTCGAGACGGGACTTTGGTGCGCACCGATGACGTCGCCCAAGGGCTACTCGATCAACGTCAACATCCCCGAGCAAAAGCTGCAGAACGTCGTCGAGCTTCTCCAGTATCTCCTTTCTGAGGAGTGCCAGATGGAGAATGTCCGGGGGCTCGATATGGCGCCGACGCTTCGCTCGCTGTACTCATCCCCGGTCATCCGTCAAAACGAAATCCTGCGCAACTCTCTTCTTCAGATCAGCCACGGCCGCGCGATGCCGGTCGTGCCCCAGATGCGTGCCGTGTGGGATGCCGTCCGGCCGAGCTATCAGGCCGTGATGGGCGGGGCGGAGTCTCCCGAGCAGGCCGCCCATGACATGCAGGTGCTCGTCGAACGAAAAATCCGGGACATGAACGAATGAATCGCCAACGGGCATTCATCGCCTTCCTGCTTGTGCCGGGATTTGTTCTCCTCGCGGCCGTCGTGCTCTACCCATTCATCTACAGTTTCTTCCTTGCATTCGGCGACATGAATCTCATGAAGATCCGCAACTGGAGCTTCATCGGTCTGCGCCAATACATCAAGATCTTTACCGAGCCGTCTCAACCCGATTTCTACAAGGTATTCCTCAAAACGATCATCTGGACGGCGGTCAACATCTTCTTCCATGTCGTCCTCGGTGTTTTTCTGGCACTTATTCTCAATCAAAAGCTGAAAGGCCGCGCTGTCTTCCGCACGCTGCTGATCCTTCCCTGGGCGATCCCCCAGTATATCGTGGCCCTCACCTGGCGTGGGATGTTCAACTACGAGTACGGGTCGATTAACCTCATCCTCACCCGATATCTGAACCTGCCGGCCGTGGAATGGCTCAAGAGTCCGACGGAAGCGTTTCTTGCATGCATCCTGACGAATGTCTGGCTTGGGTTCCCGTTCATGATGGTCGTTGCACTTGGAGCGCTTCAAAGCATCCCCCATGAACTGTACGAGGCGGCGGAAATCGACGGCGCGCGCTGGTATCATTCTCTGACGCGCATCACCCTGCCTCTGATCCGCCCGGTCATGATCCCCGCGATCACGCTCGGAATCGTCTGGACGTTCAACAATCTGAACGTCATCTGGCTTGTCAGCAATTCCGGAGAACCATCCGACCAGACTCATATTCTCGTTTCATTCGTCTACAAAGCTGCGTTTAATTTCTATTCGTTCAGCTACGCCGCCGCGCTTTCAATGGTCATTTTCACGATTCTTCTCATTTTCAGCCTCGCATTCATGGAGCGCTCCCGTGCCGCCGAGGCGGCGTACTGACATGGCTCCGTCGAAGAAACAGACCCGCTGGATATCCGCGGCTGCCAGCTATCTCGTCCTCGTCGTCTTTTCGGCTGTTGCGTTGTTCCCCATCTGGCAGATCATCAATATTTCCTTGCGCCCCGGCAATCAGCTCCTTTCGACCTCCCTCGAGTTCATTCCGAAGGGAGCGACGATAATCAATTACGTACGACTGTTTACCGAGAAAGACTTCATGCGATGGATGGGGAATAGCGCCTTCGTGTCGGTCGCCGTCACGCTCACCGGTGTCGCCCTCGCTTCAACTGCCGGGTACGGGTTTTCCCGGTTCCGGTTTGTGGGAAGAAAGGCCGGGCTCCTGACCCTCCTCACGACGCAGATGTTTCCCGCGACGATGCTCCTGCTCCCGCTCTACATCATGCTCATCAAGCTCGGGCTCATCAACACCTACCTCGGCGTGATCCTCGTCTACTCGGCCACGGCGCTTCCGTTCTGCATCTGGACGATGAAGGGATACTACGACACGATCCCCGCGAGTCTGGAAGAAGCGGGCCGCATCGACGGCTGTACGTCCTTCGGCGCTTTTTATCGAATCATCCTTCCCCTTGCCGCTCCTGCCCTCGTCATCACGTCGCTCTTCTCTTTCATGACGGCGTGGTCCGAGTACCTCGTTGCCGCCCAGGTTCTTCAGGAGACCTCCCTCTGGACGCTGCCGCTCGGCCTGAAATCGTTCGAGTCGAGCATGAGCACGGAGTGGGGCTTGTACGGGGCTGGGTCACTCATCGTCATGATTCCCGTGGTCATTCTCTTCCTTGCCTTGAGCCGCTGGCTCGTTTCCGGCCTGACCCTCGGAGGCGTCAAAGGTTGACCGCGCTGCGCAGTGCCATCCTGTGTCTTCTCGTTTTCGTCAACATCGATTGTACGCGAAAGGATTCATTCATGTCGCTCGACGGCCGCTGGCTGTTCAAAGTTGATTCGTTAGACCACGGAGAACGGGAGCAATGGTTTGCCCCCGACCTCGACCGCTCAGATTGGGCGGCGCAGGATATTCCCGCATATTGGGATCGATACAACCTCCACGGATACGTCGGTGTCGGTTGGTATTTCCGCGAATTTCAAATCGCCGACACATCCCGGCCGTTATCGCTTTACTTCGGGGGCGTTGACGACCTCGCCGACGTCTGGGTGAACGGAACCAAAGTCGGCTCGCATCTGGAGTACCGGTACGCGTTCTCGTTCGATATCTCCCGCTTCGTGAAGCCCGGAACGAACACAGTGGTTGTCCGGGTCGATGATGAGTCGGGGCCGGGCGGCATCTACAAGCCGGTCGAGATCGTGCCAACCGCCGATGTCGACGGGCTCCTGCGCACGAAGTATTCGAGGGAGAAAGCCCGCCCCTCCGCAGATTGGGTGAAGAACGGAATCATCTATGAGGTCTACCTCCGTTCATTTTCTCCCGAAGGGACGATCAGGGGATTGGAAGGTAGATTGGACGAGCTGAAAAACCTCGGCGTCACAATTCTCTGGCTCATGCCCATCCATCCGGTCGGAGCCCTGAACCGCAAGGGGAGTCTCGGGAGCCCGTATGCCGTACAGGATTATTACGCCATCAACCCCGAATTCGGTACGCTGGATGATTTTAAATCGCTTGTTCGCTCCGTTCATGACCGCGGCATGAGGATCATCATCGACCTCGTGGCGAACCACACCTCATGGGACAGCGAGTTGCTGATGGAACACCCGGATTGGTTCAAGAAAAACGAGGAGGGGGCAATCGTTGCGCCCAATCCCGATTGGACCGATGTGGCGCAGCTCGACTACAACAATCATGAACTCCGCAAGTACATGGTGGAGATGATGAAGTACTGGGTCCGCGATATCGGGATCGACGGCTACCGGTGCGATGTCGCAGAGCTTGTTCCGACCGATTTCTGGGAAGTCGCTCGGCGGGAGCTTGATAAAATCAGACCCGTCCTGATGCTCGCCGAGGGAACGATTCCGGAGCATCACATCGAGGCATTCGACCTTTCGTACTCGTGGAATCTCTACGCGGCGATGGACAAGGTGGTCAACGGGAAGACGCCGGCACGGATCTTTGATGAATTGTTGATGAACGAAGGGTATGAATTCCCGGCCGGGTCGCTCCGCATGCGGTTCAATACCAACCATGACAAAAATGCGTGGGACAATCCTGCGGTTGTCAAATTCACGAGGCAGGGGGC
>DATJYV010000207.1:0-29367 GCA_035499415.1 Bacteroidota bacterium | reverse complement strand
CCCGCAGGTTGATAAGAGCTTTGACCGGATATCCCTCATTGGTGGTGTGGAGAATGGACAATCAATTAATCGGGTTTGGGGCTTGACCTCGAAAGATATCTTTGGTGTTGGTTACGCAGGGATGGTTGCTCACTACGACGGCTTCACGTGGACGAAGCTTGAGAGCGGGACGACGCTGGATATTAACGATATCTGGGGAGCAACGGACCCATCCACGGGCGAGGAGCAGATTCTCGGAATTGCCTCTCGTCTCGATGTCAATGAAGGCAACCGCCTGCTCCAGATAACCCGTACGACGGTCACGGCCCTTGCCGATAGCGGACTCCCCTGGAGCCTGAACGGTATCTGGTTCGTGCCTCAGGAGAAATACTATATCGTGGGAGACGGCATTTACGATGCCGACAGTGCAACTCCCAGTGTCTGGAGCGGTGGAGCAAACCAGGTGACAACCTACTACACCACCCGGATAAGAGCCAATGCGCTCAACGATATCCTTGTGGTGGGCGCCTTCGGTGAAGTGTTGCACTACAACGGCGCGAGTTGGAAAAGCTATCGCTCTAGCCAGACGGCGCTTGACGGAAGTTATGCCGGGGTGGCAATCAAAGGTAATCTGGCGATAGCTGTAGGCAGCTCCTCATCCCAAGCTATCATCGCAATGGGTAAGCGGAATAACTGACCTAAGTACACAACAGGTAAGGAGGGAACAATCATGAAAATCGCGGGGCGTGCATTGTTTGCTGCAGCGTCACTCATCATCTTTTCCCTTCTTCGTTCTGTTTTCCCGTCCTCATTTCTCCCCGTAAGCATTCGATGAAGTTTTTCACAGGGAATATGATGCGCTCTGTTTCCCTTCTGGCTTCTTCCTTATTGCTCCTGTTTCTCATCCCCTCCTGTCACAAGAACGAGCCCTGCACGACCTGTCCTCCTTCCGGCCCTGATACAACCAGCCACAGCTTTAATTTTACCCAGTTCACCTTCGGCGGCAACGCGGGATCGAGCTATTTCAATGACGTGGCGATTATTAATGACTCGCTCGCGTATGCGGTGGGTGCGGTCTACCTGACAGACAGTCTCGGCAATCCGGATCCGAACGCGTACAACCTTGCAGAATGGAATGGATATAACTGGCAATTGCTCCGAATAGAGTTTCTTACTTTCTGTGGACAATCCGGCACGACCTCAGCCCCTGCTGAGGCAATCTGGTGTTTCAATGACTCTGACGTTTGGATTGCATCTTCGAACTCTCAAATCACAACGTGGAATGGCAAAAGCCAAGGAGCAATCATGTGTTTGCCGGTCTCTGTCAGCAAAATGTGGGCAGTAAACAAGAATGCGCTTTACACAGTCGGACCTCTTGGCCAGATAGGATTCTACGACGGCGCCACGTGGACGAAGATTGAGAGCGGGACGACGCTGGATATTAGGGGGCTCTGGGGAGTGGTCGATCCGATGACCGGAGAACCGAGCCTGGTGGCAGTTGCATCCAACGGTGCAATGATTCCTCAGGGGAAAAAATTGTTGTCGGTCCAGGGACTGACAGTCTCTGCCGTCTCGGATAGCGGGCTTGCGTATTCGATAAGCGGCACATGGTTTCTGCCGGGGCAATACTATGTGGTTGGCGACGGACTTTTCACCACCGCCGCGCTGGGCCAGGTCTGGCGAGAGGATAGTACGCAACCGTTACTCTACAAGAACGCTATCCGGGGCAATGCTGCCAACGATATCGTGGTCGCGGGCTCCTACGGACTGCTGTCGCATTACAACGGTTCGAGCTGGAAACAGTATACTGGAGCGGATATTCCCTCGTTTAACGGAGAATACACGGCAGTCGATATGAAGGGCCATATGCTTGTCGCAGCCGGATGGATGGATCAGAAAGCCGTGGTGTTGGTGGGATTACGCAAATAGAGAAGAGATCGAACACGGGAACGGAAAGTCTTGGGGCGTGCATTGTTGGCTACAGCGTCACTCATCATCTTTTCCATGGTCGGGCAAGCCGATCAACCAGAATGGATGAAGCGCGTATAAAATTACGGGACAGACCTCATTTCCAGGGATGTTTACCTGTATCGGGTTTCTTTCCCTTCGTCCACCATCCCTCAATTTTATTTCCGCTCCAAATTGTCAGCAGGAAGAACAACACCCCTCCGACAACATCCACCACGTAGTGATACCGTAAATACACGGTTCCGACTATCAAGAGCGAACCGAGAACGACGAGAAACCAGCGGCTCCAAAGCTCGTTCCGAAATGCCAGATAAATCACGACGAGCGTCATCTGCGTGTGTCCGCTTGGAAACACGTCGCGCTGAGCCAGCTCCTTCGCAAGCGAAAGATCCTTCGGAATCGACTCTCCCGCATTGATAAACGCCCGCATCGGACCCGTAAAAAAGATCCCCGGAAGCTCACGGTCGAGCTGGGCGAAATCGTGAAGCGTGAATCGCGGCCCGATGGCCGGAAGCAGGAAGTAACCGAGGTATGAAAGATAAAACCCATACACGACCAGAAACGCCGCATGGTCGAATCGCTCGACCGGATAGCGCCGATACACTTCAACTCCCATGACGATGAACAGGAGATAGTACGAAAAGTAGCTGATTTGCAGAATTTCGGTGATGAGGGGATGAGAGAACCGGGCAAGCCACTGCGTCGGGTTGACGCCGAAGAGAGCATGGTCGACGGCGATAAGCAGCGAATCGTAATCTGTTGGATGGATGGGATGGACGAGAAGATAGATTTCCCTGAATACGAAGATGATGATTGGATAACAATACCAACGGTGCAGTCCGCGCATGAGCTTGTTCGCCGAAGGCAAATGCGCCAAAGAGACGGCGCTCGGGTGTGCCTCCGCCGCAGAGGGGGGACGTTCCGCGAGATGCGCCAACAGAAGGATTGCCGCGACGACAAACGTGTTGATAAGAAGAAGAGACGGCCATTGCTCGATCCTCGAGTTGAAGATGAGAATCAGCAGGTCGAGAAAGAGGAGAAACGAGATGGAAACAACGTCGACGGGAGAGAGGATCTCCCGCAGGGAGCGGCGAGTCATTCAGCTTCAGCCGGGATCCATGGTCAGGCCGACGCCGCCGACAAAGACGAATGGACGGAGTCCCGGTATCGCTCCAGGCCCGCCGTCAGCACGACAAAATCTTCCACAGACAGGTTTTCCGGCCGATCGTTCAGGTCGACCGGTGCGGCAGAGAGCTGGTCTTCGGAAAACCCAATGGAGCGAAGCCCGTTTTTCAATGTTTTTCTTCTCTGTCCAAATGTCGCACGAACGATCGTGTGGAAGAGCATCCTGTCGCACGCCGGCAGAACTTCCTTGAACTGGAGCGCGGTGACGGCGGAATCGACGTCCGGCCTCGGATAAAAGGAGTTGCGCGAAACGCGGAAGAGGAGCTCGGGCTCGGCGTAAAATCCGGTTGCGACGGCGAGAATGCCGTACGACTTTGAACCCGATTTTGCGATAAGTCGCTGTGCGACCTCAAGCTGCATCATCAGATGAGCGGAATGGACGGAGCCGCGGTATTCGAAGAGCCGGAAAAGAATTTCGCTCGTAATGTAGTACGGGATATTGCCGACGACGCGAATTTTTCTGCGGTAATGCTGCGACAGTTCGGAAAGGTCGGTCTCGAGAAAATCTTCCTGGCGGATGACAACGCCCGAACCGAACCGCTCGCGGAGCGCTTCGACGGCTCGCGGGTCGATCTCCACTGCGACGACGTCCGCCCCCGTTTCCAGGAGATGCTTCGTCAGCGAACCACCCCCGGGTCCGACCTCCAGGATCAGTTCGTCCGGCTTGGCGTGCAACGCCCGGACGATTTTCCTCGCGACGTTTTCGTCGGAGAGGAAGTGCTGTCCAAGCGGTTTGCGGGGAATGATCATTCGTGAGCGGGGAAAATCCCGGGAAAATATACGGACAAGCCGGAGGAATATCAATGAACAAGCGGTCGGGTGGTGTCTCATTATCCGGCAACCGTCACCCCGAACTTTGGGCCGAAGGCCCATCGGCCTCTGGCTGAGTTTCGGAGCCGGCGAACGTCAGATGCTGAAACCCGGTGTCGATGCACGGGGCAAGCAAGTTCAGCATGACGCTTCCTCAGTAAGTTGGAGCCGGCTGAATTGAGGACACCACCCCCGCAACCCATTTCTTGATTATCGGACGATTTTGGAGTACTTTGACGTCAAGTTCCTCCCTATGGCAAAGTCCCCAACGCCCCGCCTTTTTGTCTCGGTCATTGTTCCGCTTTATAACGAGGAAGAATCGATCGGCGAGCTTTACGGCAAGATCCGTGATGTCCTCGCAAGGATGAAGAAGCCGTACGAGATGATTTTCATCGACGACGGGAGCACCGACCGGTCGTTCGAAGCGCTCGGCAAACTTCATCGCGCAGACCGGAACGTCAAAGTCGTCCGCTTCCGCCGAAACTTTGGAAAGTCTGCCGCCTTATCCGTCGGGTTCCAGGAAGCGCGCGGCGAGTACGTCGTCACGATGGATGCGGACCTCCAGGACGACCCGGAAGAAATTCCCGGACTGGTTGAGATTCTGCAGGATTCGTACGACCTCGTATCGGGATGGAAGATGAAACGATTCGACCCGATCACAAAGAAAATCCCTTCCCTCTTTTTCAATTTTGTGACTGCCAAGCTGACCCGAATTCCGATTCACGACTTCAACTGCGGCTTGAAGGCCTACAGGAACGAGGTCGTGAAGGAAATCAACGTGTACGGCGAACTCCACCGCTATATCCCCGCACTCGCGCATTGGGCCGGCTATCGCGTAACCGAAAAGCCGGTCGAACACCACCCGCGCAAATACGGCAGGACCAAATTCGGCATCAGCAGGTTTTTCAACGGATTCCTGGACCTTCTGACGGTTCTCTTCACGACGCGCTACATCCGCCGGCCGCTTCATCTGTTTGGCGTCTGGGGGATCGTTTCATTTATCATCGGCCTGGCGATCGATGCGTATCTCTCCGTCCAGTGGGTCATGGGGACGACGTCGCTGAGCAACCGTCCCCTCTTCCTCGTCGGCTTCCTCTTTATTATTATCGGAATCCAGTTCGTCTCCATTGGCCTGCTCGGTGAAATGATCAGCCGGCAAGACCACGACGAACAGGTTTATTCCATCCGCGAAATCCTGAAATAGATGGCCCGGAAGGAACGGCTCCAGCCGGCGCAACAGCATTCCGGCGCCAACCCCCTTTTTCCCGCTCTGTCACGACAACCCCGCCTCGGCCTCTTTCTTGCCCTGGCGTACGGCGTCGTCATGCTGTTCATCGCACTGAAGTACCACGTCGTCGGGGATTACGGCGTGGAAACCGACTTCTTCTGGGCCTACGTTCCGCAGGCGAAGCAGGTTCTCCTCGGTCATTTCGTCATCGAGGATTTCCGCGGTCCGGCGTATCCTCTCATCCTTGCGCTCACGAGCCTGCTGACCAAAGACCTTTTCCGGGCCGGGATCGTCATCGCCGCTCTGTCCGGCTCGGTCGTACTCTTTTTCTCGTTTGAGCTCCTGAAGCGGATCGCCTCAACCGATATTGCCTTCGTCGCGGTTCTGCTCACCGGGCTCAATGCCACGTTCATCCAGTACTGCTACTCCGCAGGGACCGACATGGTCTTCTGCACATTCGTCCTCGGTTTCTTCTTCTTCCTTTTGAAAGACGACGCTCTCCGATGGTCGAACATCATTTTGTCGGCGCTCTTTGCGGCGTGCGCGTACCTCACGCGCTACAACGGCGTCTTCGCGCTTTTCGCAGTGCCATTGATTTTCTGGTTCATCAACCCCTACCGACTCCCGGGCCGAGCAAGGGTTCAGACGATCGCCATCTTCTTCGCCGCCTTTTTTCTCCTGATCGCTCCCTGGGGGATCTACTGTCTGCGCGAACGGGGGAGCTTTTTCTACAACCGGAATTACCTCAACATCGCGTATGAAATGTTTGCGAAGGGCCGGATCAGCTGGGATCAGTACTGGATTTCCGAAGCGCAGAAATTCGGTTCCCTCCGCCAGGTCATTTTCTCCGACCCGGGAAGGTTTGTTGCGACTGTCGGGTCAAACCTGTTCGAGCATCTGTTCAGCGACCTGACGCTCCTCGTGCATTGGGCGGAAGGAATTTTTGTCGTCGCGGGAATGTTCGTCCTCGGAAAACGCGGAGGGTCTTCCCGACAGTGGGCCTTCATCGTCGGCGGCGCATGTTTTTTTCTCGTGCTGCTTCTTGTCTTCTACGGCGAGCGGCTGTCGATGGCGCTGCTGCCGCTCTACGGCATGCTTGCCGCGACGGGATTTGCCTGGCCGCAACTCTCGGCCAGAAAGCTGTTCGGTCCGGTCAATGCCGGGAATCTGGCAGCGGTCGCCGTCGCCGCCGTGGTCTTCACCAATGGCTATCAGTTTAACAGCGCAAATATCGATTCGGGGCCGAAGGAAATCCCCGTCATTGCCGACTGGTTCAAGAGCCACGAGCCCGCGCCGGACCCGGAAACGATCATCATCACGCGCAAACCGCACATCGCGTACTATCTGGGAATGCGGATGACGATCTTTCCGCTCGTCAACACGCTCGATGAACTGCACGCCGAAGCGACAAAGGACAGCGCGTCGTACCTTTTCTTCAGCAGCGTCGAGGCCGGAATGCGGCCGCAGTTTCAAGGTTTGCTCGACCCGCGGACGGCGCCGCCGTGGCTCATCCCGGTCGCGTACACCGTTTCCCCGCCGGCCGTCCTTTACCGGATCAAGACGTCCTCAATGCCATGAAGATCGTTCTTGTCGGTCCGGCGTATCCGCTTCGGGGTGGGAATGCGCTGTTTGTTGCACATCTGTATGAGTCCCTTGCATCGGCACATAACGTGACGGTCGTTTCGTATTCGCGATTGTATCCGCAAATCCTGTTTCCGGGTGTACGGCAGAACGACATCAGCGGTGCTCCGGTGAAAAAGCATCCGGCGGAAGCGCTCATCGATTCCGTTTCACCCTGGACCTGGTTTGCGGCCGCGCGTCGCATCGTCTCGCTCAAGCCGGACCTTGTCGTCATCAGCTGGTGGAATCCGTTCTTCGGGTTCGTCGTCGCGACGGTCGCATCGCGATACAAGCGCGCGACAGGCCGCCCTGTCGTCATGGTCGCTGAGAACGTCATCTCGCACGAGGGACGGCGCGTCGACTTCTTTCTTACCCGGCTTGCGCTCCGGTATGCCGATTATTTCGTCGTGCTCTCGGAGGTCGTCGAACGCCAGGTGAAGAAGCTGTATCCGGGGAGGCCGGTGCTCCGCACGACGCTTCCATTGTACGATTGCTACGACGGGGATCCGTCGCTCACATCCGAACAAGCAAAAGAGCGGCTCGGGCTCCGGGGGAAAAATCTCATCCTCTTCTTCGGATACATTCGCGCATACAAGGGGCTGATGAACCTCATCGAAGCATTTTCGACGATCCGCGCCAGGGTGGCGGACGCGCATCTTCTCATCGTCGGAGAGTTTTACGACGACCCGAAGCCGTACCACGAGGCGATACGGAACGCTTCGATGGAGGGGAACGTGACCATCGTCGCCGAGTACGTTGCAAACGAACGCGTCCATCTCTATTTTCGAGCGGCCGATCTCGTCGCGCTTCCGTACAACGAAGCGACACAGAGCGGAATTTTGAGCATCGCGTACGGATTCGCGCGTCCGGTCATCGCGACGGATGTGGGGGGATTGCCGGAGCTCGTGGAAGATGGGGTGACGGGATACGTGGTTCCGGCCAACAAGCCGCAGGAGCTCGCAGAGGCCGCGGCGAAATTCTTTCTTCAAAAGAAGGGGGATGAGTTTTCGCGCAACATCCTTGCGAAGAATCAGATCAAGGACTATCATCAGATGCGCGGGCTTTTTGAACAGATCGGGCGCGAGCTGGGAGCGGACCGGGGGTCTTCATCCGCCATGGAAGATCGATGATTCTGAGGGCCGACTGCAGGCATTTTCCCGGCGACCGTCCCTGCACGTTCAACAAAACGGAAGGAGTTGTGTGCGACGATTGTCCGCATTACGAGAGGCCCGGAATGCGCATCCTGGTGATTAAGCTCGATGCGGTGGGGGATGTTCTCCGGACGACGTGCATCCTCCCCGGACTGCGGGAGCGGTACGCCGCGCCGGAGATCACGTGGGTGACGCGCTCCTCCGCCCTCGACCTGTTCAGGAACAACAAGCTCGTGGACAGAGTCCTGGCGTACGAGTCGACGGAAGCGGTGCTGCGATGCGCCGTGGAAGAGTTCGACCTCGTCATCAATCTCGACACGTCCGCGGACAGCGCGGTGCTTGCGAGCCATGTGAAGGGAAAAGAAAAGCTGGGATACGGGCTCGATTCGAAGGGGAATGTTTTTCCGTTCAATCCGGAAGCGACCCGCTGGCTCGAGATGGGGGCGTTCGACCGGGACAAGAAGGCAAACGCGCAGAGTTATCAGGACCTGATGCTGGAAATCTGCCGGCTCCATCCGAAGGACAAACGGATCGTCCTGAACCTCTCGCCCGACGAGCTCGTTTTTGCCGATGGGTTCTCCAGGAAACGCAAACTCCCCCGGGGGCGCGTGAGGGTCGGCATGAACACGGGATCGAGTCCCCGGTGGCAGTACAAGCAATGGACGATGGAGGGATTCCGGGGATTGATCCGGCTGATCCTGCGGAAGACCGACTGGACGATCCTGCTGTACGGAGGGCCGCACGAGGCAAGGAGGAACGCCGCGCTTCGAAAGCTTCACGCCAAACGGGTCATCGACACCGGAACGGACAACTCCCTTCGCGAATTCTTCTCCCTCCTGACCCTCAGCGACGTCTTTCTGACGGGCGATACGCTTGCCCTCCATGCCGCGACAGCGTTGAAAAAGAAGGTCGTCGCATACTTCGGCCCGACGTCTTCCGCCGAAATCGATTCATACGGCGGACAGATTCTCAAAGTTCATTCGGACCTCGATTGCCTCTGTTGTTACAAGACGCGGTGCGATTTTGACCCGCACTGCATGAATTCGATGACTCCGGAATTCATGTTCGGACATCTCCAGTCTGCGGTCGCCTCCCTGTCCGCCGAAAACCTCGCACGGTAAAAACCCGCACGTGAAGTACGACCCGATAAAGAATTCGATCGGAGCAGTGGCGCGCCGCAGCGTCACGTTGCGCATTGCGTTCTATAAACTTCTGGGGTTGATGTTTCTCCGCGAGTGGCATGTGAAGCGCTGGCTGCGAATGCTTCTGGCCGAACGACGGGAGCGATTCGACGTCTACGACGCGGGCTCGGGTTTCGGCCAGTACTCTTACTACATCGCACGACATTTTCCGCTCGCGTCGATCTACGCAGTGGACGTGAAGGATGACCAGATCGCCGACTGCCGGCAATTCTTCGAAAGAGTCGGATTGAAGAATTGTCGTTTCGGCGTGGAGGACCTGACGGCCATCCGCCATGAAAACCGGTTCGACTTTATCCTGAGCGTCGACGTGATGGAGCACATTCCGGACGACGAGGGCGTTTTCCGGAATTTTTTCCGGGCACTCCGGCCGGGGGGAACACTCTTGATCAATACACCGTCGAACCTCGGGGGCTCGGGAGCGAAATCCGCCGAAGACCCGAGCTTCATCGAAGAGCACGCACGCAACGGCTACGGCGCAGGCGAAATTCGCGAGAAGCTCGAGCGTGCCGGTTTCCGTCTCGAAAAAATCCGATATACGTACGGTCCATGGGGGAATGCGGCCTGGAACGCGTGCATTCGCGTCCCCATGCTGCTGGTCAATACCTCGAAGGCGATGTTCTTCGTCCTCCCTTTCTATTATCTTCTGACTCTTCCGTTTGTTCTTCCCATGATGGGGTTGGATTATTTAATCGAGCCATCGTCGGGAACGGGTTTAAATGTCGTTGCCCGAAAAGTTGGATGAAAGATTTCCCGGCTTTTTTCCGTCACCTCCCATGAAGAAAGTGCTCATCATTTCGTACTACTTTCCGCCGTCGGGCGGACCGGGCGTGCAGCGCGTGCTGAAGATGGTGAAATACCTCCCGCAATTCGGCTGGGAGCCGGTGGTTCTGACGGTGGAGGAGGGGGATTATCCGGCCCGGGACGAATCGCTGCTTGAAGAAATTCCGGAAGGGACCCGGGTTTACCGGACTAAGATCTTTGAGCCGTATCGGTTGTACCGCCGATTGACGGGGAAGAGGGCGGACTCGCCGGTCGACGTCGAGAATATTCCCCGAAGCGGCGGCGGCAGGTCGGTTGCCGAACGCCTGGCGGGGTTCATCCGTGAAACGTTCTTCATTCCCGACGCGCGGATCGGATGGTTCCCGTACGCGTATCCGTATGCAAAAGAGATTGCGACGACGGAAGGAATTGAAGCAATCTATTCTTCATCCCCCCCGTATACGACTGCCGTGATTGCCCGGGAGTTGCACAACAAAACGGGAATTCCGTGGGTTGCCGGGTTTCGTGATCCGTGGGTGGGCTTCATCTCGTCGCCGGAGCGATGGTCGTTTCCTCGGGCCGTCGATTCGTTTCTCGAGCGCTCGGTGTACGAAGACGCCGACCTTGTCGAATGCGCATGGGCGGGGATCATGACCGATTTTCAAACGAAGTATCCGCACGTCAATCCGCTGAAGTGCATCCATCTTCCCAACGGTTTCGACTCTCAGGATTATCCTGCTGTGGCTCCGGCGGAGAACGACCGCTTCACGGTCGTGTACACGGGTTCCATGTACGGCCGGCGAACTCCGCAGAACTTCCTCGCCGCCGTGGAAGCGCTCGCGGCAGCGGGGCGTGTCGATCCTTCGCGCATCCGGTTCCGTTTCATCGGACGCTTCGGCGCCGAAGTCGTCCGGATGCTGGAACGCTCGACGCTGCACGGCTCGGTCGAGATCGTCTCGTACCTTCCGCACCGGGAGAGCATTCTGGAGCTGATGAAAGCGGACGCGCTGCTGCTGGTTGTGGACGAAGCGAAAGAGAGCGCGCAGATCGTGCCGGGGAAAGTCTTCGAATACGTCGGCGCCCGCAAACCCATTATTGCGATCGCTCCCCCCGGAGCCGTCTCGGCATTGATCGGGGAAACGCGCTCGGGTTTTGTGGCGGACCGGAATGACCGGACGGCGATCCAGAGGGCGTTCGTTGAATGTTATGAGAATTATCTCTACCATAAGAAACCGTTCCAACCAAACCTGGAAGCGATGAAGAAGTACGAGCGACGGGAAACATCACGTCGGCTCGCCGAGCTGCTGGATTATCTGCGAACCCACCGCGCTTCACCCCGACAATGAGCCGGACGTCATGAGCAAATCACCGCAGGGAAAGCCGCAATCCCGAAACCTTGACACCGTGTCGGCGTACCTCCTCGGCCCGCACCGGCACACCATCGCCCTTGCCGCTGTTTTCCTCAGCCTCGTCGTTTTCTTTTACCCCATGATTTTCCAGGGGAAGATTTTCATTCACCCCGACACGACGGCGTCGCATAGCTGGGATACGATGGCGAAGGAAGCCGACTCGGCGGGAATATTTCCCCTCTGGAACCCCTACATTTTTTGCGGCATGCCGGCGTACGGAAGTCTCACGCTCGGCGGCGCGCGCAACTTCGACATCTCCGGGAAAATTCTCTCCATCGTAGACAACGCATTCCAGCTCTTCCTGCTGGACTCGGACCTCGGCTGGGTCATCTTCTTCTATTTCGTCTTCGCGGTGGGCATTTACATTTTGATCGACAACCGATTGAAGAATTCGATTGCCGCGCTCGTCGGGTCGCTGGGGGCGGTCTATTCGATGTTTACCATCAATTGGATCATGGCGGGCCATAACACCAAGATCGCCGTGATTGCGTTCTTCCCCTTCGTCGTGATGGTCGTCGAAAAATTGCGGGAAAAGTTCGACATCCGTTATGCCCTCGGCCTCGTCCTCCTTCTCCACTTCATGCTCCTCGCGGGCCACGTCCAGATGATCTTCTATGTCTACTTTTCTCTTGTCGTCTACTTCGTCTATTACCTCGTCGCCTCTCTCCTGAAAAAGGAAAATCTGACGGGCGTCCTTCGTTCCGCCGGCATTCTGATTGCTGCGTCTGCGCTTGCGTTTGCTCTCGATTCGGATAAGTACCTGTCGGTCCTCGAGTACAACCCTTACTCGATGCGCGGCGCGGCTCCGTTGATTCCATCGGTGCAAAAGGGGGAGAACAAAACGCTGGAGGGGGGACTGGACTACGACTATGCAACCAGCTGGTCGTTCGGCGTCGGGGAAGTGATGACGTTTCTCGTCCCGACCTGGTACGGCTTCGGACAGCTGACATATCACGGGCCGCTGGCGAAGGACTTCGTGTTCAACGCCTACTTCGGGCCGCAGACGTTCACGGAGGCGGCGCAATACCTGGGCATCGTCATCCTATTTCTTGCGGTGGTCGGATTTGTGCGCAACCGGTCGAATCCTTTTGTCCGCTACCTCGGCATCACGATCATCCTGTCGCTTCTTGTTGCCTTCGGCAGGGAATTTCCGATCCTGTACGACCCGATGTTCAAGTTTGTCCCTGGGTTTAACAAGTTTCGCATCCCCTCGATGATCCTCGTGCTCGCCCAGGTTTTCGTGCCGGTCCTCGCGGCGTATGGCGTCGCGTCCCTCATGGCGCAGGGCGACAGGGGGCTCGACTCCGCGACGGAGACTCGATGGAAGCGCATCCTTTATGCCGTAGCCGCCTTTTTCGCGCTCACCATCGTCGTGCCCGGGTTCTTCAAGGGAATATACACGAGCATTTTCCCCCTTCAGGAAGTCGGCGGTCATCTTGCGGCGTCGGTCGGCAGCCGGCAGATGGAGGTTGTGACGGAGATTTACAATTTTGTCGTCGACACCGTCATGACGGACATCCGATTCGCAGCGGCATTTCTTCTTGTCGCGTTCGGCGCGTTCTTCTTCTACTGGAAACGCTCGATCCAGGCGGGGACGCTCGCCGTGATCCTTGTCGTCGTGGTTCTGGCGGACCTCTGGAGGGTTGACGAGAGGCCCATGGAGCCGCGCGACCGGGCCGATCAAACGCATGTCTTCACCGCGCCGCCGTACGTCGATTATCTTCGCGCTGACACGACATTGTTCCGGACGCTGCTCTTCGTGAACGGCCAGCCGCCGTACGACAATACGCTCGCGTACTGGAAAATTCAGAGTGCGTACGGTTATCAAGGGGCGAAGATGCGGGCGTACCAGGACATCGTCGACGTGGCGGGCTTGGGAAACCCTCTCGTCTGGCAGTTGATGAACGTCAAATACATCATCTCGAACAAACCCGATTCGAGCGGGATGCTGGCGTTGGCGTTCGACGGTCCGGAATTCAAAGTCTATCGTTTTCGCGCTGCAATGCCCCGCGCATTCTTCGTCAAGCGGTTCGAGCTGGCGACCGCAAAAGAGATCGTGAACAAAATGGCGGGAATCAGCTTCTCTCCCGAGGATGTCGCATACATGACCGTCGACCCCAAGGTCACGGTCGATCCGCCGGACGAACACGTGACGGCGGAATACGTCCATTACGGCATACAGGACCTCGAGGTCCGCGTCCACGCCTCGGGGAATAATTTGCTCTTCCTGAGCGAATCGTACTACGCGGCCGGGTGGAAGGCGTTTCTCGACGGCAATGAGATTCCGATCTACTGCCTCGACTACTTTTTCCGCGGCGTCATCGTTCCCGCGGGCGACCACACGCTCAGGATGACCTTCGAACCGCGCGGATTCTATCTCGGCAAGAAAATAAGCCTGGGGACGAACATTCTCGTCCTGGCGTCGCTTGCCGGAGCGGTCGTTCTCGGGGCGCGAAAGAAGAAAACGGCACATCCGATACCGCCCGCGCCGCCGGGAGCGTCCACCCAGCCACCGACCGCATGACCCGCCGGAGATAGCCGATCATGTGCGGGATCTGTGGAGTTCTGAACTACGGTAACGCGAACCCGACGTTCGACGAGGCGCTCCTCATCCGGATGAGCGATGCGATCCGGCATCGGGGGCCGGATGACTCGGGGACTTTCATTTCACCCGATCGACGCGCGGGGCTCGGGTTCCGCCGGCTCTCCATCGTGGACCTCTCGCCTGCCGGCCATCAGCCCATGCGGTCGGCGGACGGAAACTGCACGATCGTGTTCAACGGCGAGATCTACAACCATCTCGTCCTCCGAAAAGAGTTTGAGGGAAGGGGATATCGGTATAGCTCCCGGTCCGACACGGAAACGATCCTCAACGCGTATCGCGAGTATGGACTCGATTTTGTCCATAAACTTCTCGGGATGTTCGGCATTGCCATCTGGGATGAGCAGAAGCGACGGCTCGTCCTTGCGCGCGACCGGGTCGGCATCAAGCCGATTTACTACACCAACGCCGGCGGCAATTTCATCTTTGCGTCCGAGATCAAGGCGATCCTCGGGCATCCCTCCGTCCACCGCGAGATGGACGAGGGAGCGCTCGACCAGTACCTGACGTTTCTCGTCCCTCCGGCGCCGTTCACGATGTTCAAGGGAATCTACAAGCTCGAAGCCGGCCATCGTCTTGTCGTCGATGCGAACGGGACGATGAGGGATGAGCAGTACTGGGACCCTGTCCCGCAGGGTTCCCAACCCTCGATCGATTTAGACGGCACCCCCGTCGCACAATCGAAACTTCTGGCCGCCGACTATCCGGCGGACGAGGAAACGTGCGCCCGGTCGATCCGGACGCTTCTGAAGCAGTCGGTCAAGGACCGGATGATGAGCGACGTGCCGTTCGGCGTTTTTCTCAGCGGGGGAATCGATTCGAGCACGAATGTGGCGCTGATGGCGGAGCTGATGAGCCGCCCGGTCGATACGTTTTCGGTCGGGTTCCGCGACCTCGAGAAATACAACGAGCTCGGGTACGCGCGTCAGATCGCACGGGAATTCAAGACCAATCACCATGAAGTGATCATCGACCAGAGATCCGCGTTCGATTTCCTGCCGATGCTCGTCCATCATCAGGATGAACCGCTTGCCGACCCCGTTTGCATTCCGTTGTACTTCGTTTCGAAGCTCGCGCGTGACAACGGGACGATCGTTGCGCAGGTGGGAGAGGGGAGCGACGAACAGTTTGCGGGATACGGCTGGATGCTGCGGGAGTGGCGTTTCTATCGCTCGGTCTGGAAGGCATACGGGGCGCTCCCCGGCTTTGCGAAGAAAGCAATCTACCGTTCCGCGGCGAGCATCCTCGAGCCGCGTGCGGCGTATCTGGCCCTCGATTACATACGGAAAGGCGTCGCAGGGGACGAGCTCTTCTGGGGAGGCGCGATCAATTTCACGGAAACACACAAGAGATTTCTTTCCAACGGGCATCGCCCCTCCGACGGGCGCTCCGCGCACAGCTTCGTCCATCGATGGCACCAGGACCTCCTTGGAAAAAACGGAGATGTCGATTATCTGGAGAGGATGAGCTACGTCGAATTCAAGCATCGCTTGCCGGAGCTGCTCCTGATGCGCGTGGACAAGATGGCCATGGCGGCGTCCGTCGAAGCCCGCGTCCCCTTCCTCGACCACCGGATCGTCGAGTACACCATGACGATCCCGGCATCCGTCAAGATCAAGAGCGGTTCGCCGAAACACATCCTGAAAAAGGCGGTCGACGGAATTGTTCCCCGAAATATCATCAAACGAACGAAGCAGGGATTTGCCGCTCCGATGAATGAATGGCTCCGGAATGAATGGTTCGGATATGCAAAGAGCAAGATCCTTGAATCGCCCCTTGCGAACAACGGATATCTCCGCCGGGAGTTCATAAGCAAAATGATGGAGGACCATCGGTCGCACAGAAGAAATGAGGGGCAGAACATATGGAATCTCCTGAACCTCGTTCTCTGGCATGAGCACTGGATCGAGGGAAAGGCGGCGTCATGATGGCCGACACCGACAACGAGACGCTCAAGCAGGAGGTGAGGGATTACTGGAATGCCCATCCCTGCGGAACGCAATTCACCGACCTGCAGCCCGGCTCGCGCGAGTTCTTCGATGAAGTTGAGCGGTATCGTTTCGAAATCCAGCCCTTCATGCGCGACATCGTGCGGTTCGACCAGTACGCCGGCAAAAAAGTGCTCGAGGTCGGTTGCGGACTCGGCACCGACCTGATCCAATTCGCGCGTGCGGGCGCGGAAGTAACCGGCATCGACCTGACGCCTCAGAGCATCGATTTCGTTCGCAAACGGTTTCGGCTCGAAGGGCTTCCATTGCGTGCTGATGTGGCGGATGCCGAGCATCTTCCGTTCGACGACGATTCATTCGATGTGGTGTACTCATTCGGCGTGCTCCATCACACGCCGAACACGCAACGCGCAGTCCGCGAAGTATACCGGGTGCTCAAGCCGGGGGGAGAAGCCGTTGTCATGCTCTATCACAAAAACTCTTTTCATGTCCGGGTCGGAACGCCGCTGTTTTCAATGTTCCGCGCATGGAATGGGCGATTCAGGCGCGCCACGGCGAGCGTCGACGACTGGGTACGCATTTACGACGGAGGCGATAATCCGCTGGGAAAAGCGTACACCAAATCCGAGGCGGCCCGGTTGTTCGCCGCATTCCGCAACGTGACGTTTGAGCTCCGCGACCCCATCCGGCGGCGCTTTCCGGAATTCCTGAACTCCTTCAATCAGCACGTGCTGGCGCCGTTCTCGGGGTTTTACCTTTTCATTCGAGGAGAGAAATGACCGAAGCAAAATTCCCGCAACGGCCCGCGCCGGGTGACGGCTCGGAGAAGCCGAGATTTGCCGTTGTAGGTTGCGGCAAGATCGGGTCGCGCCATTGCGCGGTCGTCGACGCCGAGGAACGGGCCGAGCTTGTCGCGGTCTGCGATATTGATGAAAACGTCGGCAGAAGGACGTCCGAACTCTACGGAGGGATTCCCGCCTTCACCGATTTTTCAACGATGCTGAGGAAGACCGACGCGACGATCGTCAACATCTGCACGCCGCACGGGTTGCACGCGCCGATGGCGATTGAGGCCGCGAAGGCCGGGAAGCACATCCTTGTCGAAAAACCGATGGCGCTGACGGTGAAGGACTGCCGGGCGATGATCGACGTGGCAAAGAAGAACGGCGTCAAGCTGATGGTGGTGAAGCAGAATCGGTACAACGTTCCCATCGCACTCGCCAAAAACGCGCTCGACTCGAAGCGGCTCGGGAAGGTTCTCATGGCGCAATGCAACGTCCTTTGGAACCGTCACAAGGAGTATTATGAGGACTCCGCATGGCGCGGCAAAAGAGCCCTGGAAGGAGGAGCGTTGTACACGCAGGCGAGCCATTTCATCGACCTCATGATCTGGTGGTTCGGGGATGTGGTCCGGGCGGAGACGACGATCGAAACGCGACTTCACGAAATCGAAATCGAAGACTGCGGCGCTGCGCTTCTTCAGTTTTCCTCCGGGGTCCTGGGCACACTCCTCTGGACGACGTGCGTCTACAACAAGAACTATGAGGGAAGCATCACCATCATCGGAGAGCACGGCACCATCAAAGTCGGAGGCCAGTATCTCAACAAGATCGAATACTGGGATGTGCAGTCATACCCGCTGCCGGACAACGTGGAATTTGTCGACAAGCCGAATACGTATGGAAAATACGAAGGGACGAGTTCCAACCACGACAAGGTGATCAACGACGTGGTCGCAGAGCTCCTGAACGAGCGGCACAATGTGGTGGAAGGGGATGAGGGAATCAAGACGATCGAAGCGATCGAAAAGATCTATGCCGGTTGCGGAGCCCCGTCCTCCCGGTGAAGAAGTCCGGTTCCATCCGCTGCACGGTTCTGGTCACGAGCGTCGGCACGGCGTCCGGGATCAACGTCATCAAGTCGCTCCGGCGGGCGAAGGATTCTGAAATCAAGATCCTCGGCGTTGACGCGGATCCCACCGCCGCCGGGCTCTATCTGTCTGACAAGAGCTTCACGGTTCCCCGCTCCGACTCCCCCGAATATGTTCCGCGACTCGAATCGATTGTTCGCTCCGAGGGCGTGGCTGTGCTTATCCCCATTCATTCGAAGGAGATCGAACAAATAGCGCTTCGCCGTCGGCTTTTTGAAGACGCCGGAGCGGGGATGCTCGTGCCTGAACCATCTGCAATCGCACTGTGCAACGACAAGAGACGGATGGGAGACGAGGCGAAGAGATTGGGAATCCGAACCCCGCACATTCTTGACGCAGACGAGCTGGGGAAAGTCCCGGCCAAAGAGTTTCCGCTGTTTGCAAAACCGAATACGGGAAGTTCGAGCACCGGATCTACGCGGATCGAGGACAAGGTTGACCTCGAATACGTTCGCAAAAAGCATCCCGAATACCTTTTTCAGAAATTCGTTGCGGGTCGGGAGGTGACAGTCGATGTTTTGACGGACCGTCGCCAAAACCCCATTGTTATTTCCCCGCGGACGCGCCTGGCAACCAAGAGCGGGCAAAGCGTCAAAGGAACAACGGTGAATGCAGAACCATTCAAAGGGCCGGTTGAGCTGCTGGTTCGCTCGCTCGGACTGGTCGGGCCGTCGAACATCCAGTTTATTCTCGGTGACGAAGGACCGGTGCTTGTTGAAATCAACCCCCGGTATGCGGCAGGCGGTCTCATGCTGACCGTCCAGGCGGGGGCGAACATCCCGCTCCTGGCATTGAAAGAGACGCTGGGAATGGAAGTGACGAAAGAAGAATGCCGCGTTGCGGAAGGCGTCTCCATGTCGAGATACTGGGAAGAAGTCTATTGGAACGATGCGATAAAATCGTGAGACGGAGAGCCCGGTGACGCCGCCGTCGATACCGCTGGTTGACCTGCGGGCGCAGTATTTTTCCATCCGCAAGGAAATTGACGAGGCGATTGCCTCGGTGATAGGCGAGGCATCCTTTATCGGGGGCAGGCGGGTGGAGGCGTTCGAACACGAATTCGCCGCGTATGTGGGGATGCCTTATTGTGTCTCGTGCGGGAACGGGACGGATGCGATCGAAATTCTTCTGAAGGCGCTCGGGGTTGGTGTGGGGGATGAAGTGATCGTTCCGGCGCATTCGTGGATCTCGACCTCGGAAGCAGTTACCAGCGTGGGGGCGAAGCCGGTGTTTGTCGACACCGATCGCGCGCATTACACAATCGTCGCAGAAAATCTTGAGAAGGCGGTCACACCGAGAACGAAGGCGATCATTCCGGTTCACCTGTACGGCCTGCCTGCACCGATCAAGAAAATCATGGAGATCGCCAGGAAGCATCGTCTTCTGGTCCTTGAGGACTGCGCTCAGGCCCACGGGGCGACGTATGACGGCTCAAAGGTCGGCACATTCGGAGATGCGGCCTCGT
Organism: Bacteroidota bacterium; assembly: GCA_035499415.1. Lineage (GTDB taxonomy): Bacteria > Bacteroidota > Ignavibacteria > UBA10030 > UBA10030 > DATJYV01. Next base: position 10,110 of record DATJYV010000207.1, on the reverse strand, counting down.
TCAGCTTTTATCCGGGAAAGAATCTCGGGGCGTATGGAGATGCGGGAGCGATGGTCACGCGCGATGAAGCCGTCGCAGACCGTGCGCGCATGATCGCGAATCACGGACAGAGACAGAAGCATGACCATCAGATCGAAGGCCGGAACAGCCGGCTTGACGGTATGCAGGCCGCGGTTCTCAGCGTCAAGCTGCGCCATCTCGACTCCTGGAATGCCGCGCGGAGACAGAATGCCAACACATACAGGGAACTGCTTGAAGGGAGTGGAGTGCAGGTTCCGCACGAACCCGACGGCGTGACGCACGTCTATCACCTTTTTGTCGTTCAGGTCTCGTCCCGGGATGAAGTCCGGGCGTTTCTCAAAACACGGGGCATCGAAACGGGTATTCACTACCCCGTACCCCTCCCGTTCCTTCCTGCGTACGCCGGCGAGCGTTACCGCCGGGCGGATTTCCCCGTCGTCTCCGAGTACACGCCGCGCATTCTCTCGCTCCCCATGTATGCGGAGCTCGACCGAACGATGATCGAGCGGATCGCCGATGCGCTCAAGGATGCCACTCATTCCCATTGATTCCGCTGTGCCCGCATGAGTGATTCCGCCGCGTCCCCCTCCGGCTATCTTTCTCATCGCGACATTATCGTCGTGTCACTTTCCGATTGGGACGGACCCCGCCGCATCCGGCACTACCTGACCCAGGAACTTCTGAAGAAGGGGAATCGCGTCCTGTTCCTCGAGGCAAACTTTTCCCTCGTGAAACTTTTCAAGACGTGGAACTGGGAGCGCGCATTCAGGTTTCGGCTCGGCACAAGGGAGGCGAAGCCAAATCTTTTTCTCCTCGCCGCGCCGCCGTTTATTCCCGGCGGGGAATTCAGTGCGATGGTCAGCCGCCTCAACTGGAGTCTTGCGCGACGCGCCCTCCGAACAGCAGTCGGCAAACTCGGGTTCCGTGACCCCATACTCTGGATTTACGCGTTCAATGCGTCGTCGCTCGTCGGCACATTTAACGAAGACCTTGCACTCTATCTCTGCAATGATCCCTTCGCTGCTCTCAACGACCGACCATTCCTGCAGCGGAGAATCAGGCGACTGGAAAGGGAACTTCTCCGGAAGGTCGATGTCACCGTCACCGTCTCGGAAAGACTCACCGACGACCATCGCGATTTCACCAGGCGCATCTCGACCATTCATCATGGCGTGGACATCTCCCTGTTCGACCGGGCACTCGCAGGCAGCCCGAGAGTCCCCGCGGACCTCGCCGGAGTCTCTCAACCGCTCATCGGCTACTGCGGCGTCATTCGATACACGATCGACCTCGACCTGGTGGAGGAAGTTGCGCGTGCGCGACCCGGCTGGTCCCTCGTCTTCGTCGGGCCGGTCACCGAGAGCGCATCGTCGTTCTACAGGCGCGTCGAGGAAGTCAAGCGCCTTGCGAATGTCCGTTTTCTCGGCGCAAGGCCGCCGGAGGAGGTTCCTCTCTATCTCAACGCCTTCGACGTTTGCATGCTGCCCTACGCCGGTGGAACCATCGCATCGTATTTCTCGCTCCCGCTGAAGTTTTACGAATATCTTGCCGCGGGAAAACCGGTGGTCTGGACCATCGGCGCGCGCCCGTTCCCCGGACACGTTGTCCTGAATGCCGGCTCGACATCAGAGTTCATTCGCGCAGTGGAACGTGCACTGGCGATGAAAGATGAACGGTACGTCCTCGAGCGGAAACGACTGGCGCGGGAAAACAGCTGGGCTCATCGGGCAGATGAGGTTTCGGAAATCCTTCGTCGTGTCGCGGACGAAAAGGCTCGTGGACAAGAGAAGTGACCCGGAGAACTCGACTGGAATCCGCCCGCCGGTCATAAAGCAGAATCGGCTACCACTCCTCGCTCATTTTTCGTATCTTTTCCTCTTCGACACATCTCCTTTGCCGTTGACTTCCGCGTCCGCATGACATCTGTCCGAACGAACGATACCCGGCCTTCCGCACTGCCGGCGGGTTCGCTCATCTCCCTTCTCTGCGTCGTGTATCAGTCGTTGTATCGCGCCATCCCGTCGAACGGCGACTTGATGACCGGACTTCCCCTGGGAATGGAATACGCACACCCCGGGCTGTTCTCTCCGTATGATTTGGTCGTCTCCTCAGGCATGCGCGGACCGTTTCACCTCTACAAGTTTCTCGGCGGCTATCTCTATCTCCACAATTTTAACGTTGACCTGGTGTGGCATGCGTTCTATCTCGTTTTTCTCTTCCTCACCTTTCTTGCCGTCTGGTTTCTGTCGCTCGAATTGACGGACGATCTGCTGAGCTCGGCCCTTGTCCTCGCGCTCATTGCTGTTGCGCACCCCCTTCGCGGCTCGCTCCACGCAAGCGCGGTTCCGCAGCCGGCTTTTGTTACCGCCCATGCCGCCCTCCCCTTCGCGCTGGCGGCGATCGTTCTCTTTCTCCGCAGGAAATTCTTCCCCGCCATGGCGCTGGGCGGACTTGTGTTCAACCTCCATCCCTATATCGGGTTGATGGTTTCTGCGGCAATTGCGGCCGGCATTGTGTTCGCTTCCGATGACACGCCCGGAAGGAAAGCCGCCGTGGTCGTCGGTGGAAGTTTGCTCGCTTTGCCGAACGTCGTTTACATTCTCACCAACCTGCATTCGAATTTCGCCGGCGTCGGTTATGACTACTATGCACAGTTTCGTCTCTACGCCCTCCATGCGTTCATCGATGAGCATTGGCGCGAGGGCTACGGATGGTTCTTCCTGAACCTCGCCGGCGCGGTCTGGTTTGCCCGCTTCCTCGACGCATGGAAAAGGCGCGCAATCATGTATCTCGTCGTCTGCTGGTTCGTGTTGATGGCGGCCTATGCATTCAATTCCTACGTCACCAAAAGCATCCCGGTCCTGCTGATGTTTCTCTTTCGAGCCACCTATTTCATCAAGCCGATCATTTTTGTCATTGTCGTTCATGGTCTCCGCCGCTGGCATCGGGAGCTGCGAACGGAGGGAAGAGCGGGTTGGGAATCGGCGGGATTCTGGGCGGCAACCGCACTCCTGTTTGTCTCCGCCATTCTGCCGATGAGGCAGGCGGTCCTCGCGGATGTCCTCGCGCTCCTGACGTACGGAATCATCGTATTGCTCATCCAGAAACAGACTGCATCCGGAAATTCCTTCTTCAAGGGAATCGCCCCCATCGCTCTCTTCCTGCTCGGTTTATACGTCTTGGCTCAATTCTTCGGAGAGGAAGCCGGCCGCACACGAATCGAAAATGGCATCGTTGCGATGATCGTTCTTCTGGCTCTCCTTCTGTTGGTGGAATTCAGGAGAATCAATGCGGGGATTCATCTGGCTTCCGCCAATCCGGTTGCCGGCCTGCCGCTGGGACGTCTCGTGACTGCCGCAGCCGCCGTTCTCGTCATTCATCATCTCATCATCTCCGCAAAGGACAGGAGTATCCCGTTTGTTCCTGATATGGCTGCCATCAAAGAACGGATCATGATGCATCGTGCACCCGCGCGCTCTGCGGCATTGATGCAATGGGCCGGGACCTCGACACCGCAGGGGTCGCTCTTTGTGGTTCCGCCCGACGATTGGGAGGATTTCGGTTCGTTTCGCCTTGTCGCCCGTCGAAGCCTTTACATCACACTGGTCGAAGTAAATCAGCTCAGTCTCGATGCATCGGTGTACCTGCAGGGCCACCAGCGCATTCTCGCGCTCGGCGTCAAGTTTCCCCGGCGGCACGTCTACGACGCATCGGCGTATTTCGACCTGACTCTCCAGGACCTCCGCGGGCTGGCGAATCAACATGCGGACTATTTTGTCATTCCGACAAACCGCGTGCACGGCCCGCTGGTATCGCTTCCGGTCGTCTATCAAGACAAGGAATTTGCCGTCATCGGATTGCATGACCTTCCGGTGCAGCCGCCTGCGACAAAGCGGACCGGAGCAACGCTCGGAGGGTTTAGCAGCAAAACCCGCAAAAACATTTGACTCATAATCATCACAATTACCGCGAAACATGAAGAAAAGAACTCTGATCTCGGTCATTTGTCCGGTCTACAACGAGGAGGAGAGTATCCCGGTCTTCTACTCGCGGCTCATGGCCGCGGTGAAAAAACTACGGGGGGAACATGACTTCGAGCTGATTTTTATCAACGACCGATCCGTGGATGGGTCGATCGACGCAATTCAGAAGCTTCGCCGGAGAGACCCGTCAGTCCAGGTCCTCACGCTCTCCAGGAATTTCGGCTACCAGGCGGCTGTGCTTGCGGGAATGACGTACGCGAGGGGCGATGCGATTGCGACGATCGATGTTGACTGCGAGGACCCCCCGGAGCTCTTGCCCCAATTCATAGCGAAATGGAAGGAAGGATATGAAGTAGTGTACGGGTTGCGGGAAGGAAGGCCGGAGGCGCGTCTGTTGACCAAAATCCGAAAACTCTTTTATCGATCTCTCAAGGCGGTGGCCGACTCGGATATCGTCCTCGACATGGCGGAGTTTGCTTTGATATCGGCCCATATCCGCGACATCATTGTCAACAATCGCAACACGTTTCCGTTCTTGAGAGCAGAGATCGGCTACGCGGGCTTCTCCCGTACCGGCATTCAGTACGACCGGCAGCCGAGGGTGCGCGGAAAGTCTCATTACAATATCTGGAAGATGGCAGTGTTCGCGAGCGGAGGGATCCTTACGTCGTCGACCTTTCCCATGCGCTTTGCGTTCTACCTTGTTCCTTTCTTTATCCTGTTCAATGTCCTTGGAATTTTGTTCGATTTGGTTTTTGGATCTCCCGCACTTTTCAAGGTGTTGGCCGTTGGCGACCTCACCTACGGCATCACGCTCCTGACGGTCTACGGATTATACATCGCCAGGATTTATAAGAACAGCATCGCCCGACCGGTCTTCGTGGTCGACTGGGCGAAAAGCCAACATAATTTTTCCCGACAGGAGCTGGATGAATCAAACGCTGTCCGGGGCCGATAAAAAATCGAGCGATCGGAAAAGGCGGTGAAGGAAGGCCTCTGCCCCATTTGCGGCTCAGCCGACATCGTGGAGTATTATCGCGGTGTCAGCGATTACATGACGGGGGAAAAATTCGATGTCTCCCGGTGCCGGGCCTGCGATGTCGGTTTTACGAACCCCCAGCCGCGGTCGATGGAGAAATATTACCCCCGGAAATACCGGCGCTACAATAACGTGGTCCAGGCGGTCCTCGGAACGTTGTACCGCCTCCGGGTGAGCCGGTGGGATCGACTCTTCCGGACGCCGGGCTCTGCGTTGGAAATCGGCTGCGGTGACGGTTTGATGCTGGATGCTCTGAGGAAGAAAGGGTGGACCGTGGCAGGGACAGAGCGAACGGAAGAAATGGCGGACGTCGCGCGCAAGAACCTCGGGTTGAAAGTCCACGTCGGCGGCGCGGGACAAATCCCCGCTGACGAAGCATATGAGCTGATCATCCTGTTCCAGGTGCTCGAACATTTGAACGACCCCCTTGACACGCTGAAGCAATGCGCGGCGCATCTGAAACCGGGCGGGAAGCTTCTCGTCGCCCTGCCGAACCTTGCGAGCTGGCAATCGCGATACGCGAAGTCCTTGTGGTTTCATCTTGACGTTCCGCGTCACCTGTTTCACTTCTCTCCGACGTCTCTCGGACATGCGATGCGGCTGGCGGGACTTGCCGTCACGCGCACGAGCTTTGTATCGTTCGAGCACGACCCGTACGGCTGGGTCCAGAGCATCCTGAACAAGATGACCGGCGACCGCAACCGGCTGACAAGACTCTTGATGAGGGTGGATGAATTGAGCGTCCGGCATCTTTTTTCTGTGGCGGCAGCGTCGGTTCTTGCCCTGCCGGGATTGACGCTGTCGTGGGTGAGCTGGCTGCTGAACCGCGGCGCGATCATTCAGGTTGCCTGCGAGCACGAGAGCAACGACGCGCGCACGGCCTCGAAGAGCCGGAGCATCGATGCCTGATTCGAAATCGCAAACCAGCTGCAGGGTGTGCGGGTCGAAATCCCTGTACCGATATCTTGACCTCGGCACCACCCCCCTCGCCAACTCGTATCTGAAGGAAGATGCACGTTCGTCGCCGGAGTTCAGCGAAGAGCTTGCGTTGCAGTTGTGTCCGGAGTGCGGACTTTCTCAACTGACGAAAGTGGTTCACCCCGACCTGATGTTCAGGAATTACCTGTACGTAAGTTCGACGACCGACACATTCCGCGCGCACTGCAGCGAGATGGCGGCGACACTATCGCGCCGCGCCCGATGCCGTCCCGGCGACGTCGTTCTCGACATTGCGAGCAATGACGGCTGTCTGCTCTCCAGGTTCAAAGATATCGGGATGAACGTCGTCGGGGTCGACCCCGCGGTGAATCTTGCAGGGGAAGCGAACGCAGCGGGAATCAGGACGCTGAATGCGTACTGGTCGCAGAAAGTTGCCGGAGAGATTGCCCGGAACCCCGGAAAGCCCAGGATCATCACCGCAACAAATGTCTTCGCACATGTGGACGACGTGCACGAATTCGTGAAGGCGGTGAATCTGTGCCTCGACAAGGCGGGGATTTTTGTGATCGAATTTCCATATGTTCTCGATTTCATAGAGAAAAACGAATTCGATACTGCATATCACGAACACCTTTCCTATTTTGGACTGACGCCCCTCGTCCGGCTCATGGACTTCCACGGGATGCAGGTATTTGACGTCGAGTATTTCCAGGAGCTGCACGGAGGCACGACGCGCGTCTACGTCTCTCGCAAGAATGAATTTCCAAAAGCATCCGCGGTTCAGGAGTATCTCGACCGGGAAAAGGTTTTTGGAATAACGAAGCGGGAGCCGTATATGTCGTTTGCCCGGAGAGTCCTGCTAAACAAGGAGCATCTGCTTGCCCTGCTCGACCGAGAATGGCAGAAAAAGAAAGTCATATGGGCGTACGGCGCGAGCGCCAAAGGCAATACGCTTGTTAATTTATTTCAAATCTCGTCGAAGCAAATTACAACCGTCATTGACGATAACCCCAAGAAATGGGGATATTACACGCCGGGTTCCCGAATGAGGATCACGGGCATCACGGAACTCAGCGGCGCAAAGGTCGATTATCTGCTCCTTCTTGCGTGGAATTTTCAACAGGAAATCGTGCGCCGGTGCAAAGCGGTTGGTTACAGCGGAGCGTTCATCGTCCCTTGTCCGGAACCGCGTGTCATCACCTGAGGTGATCGTCTGCCCTGCACGGAAAACCGCATCTGCGCATTCCGCAGGGCCATTCTGAAAGGAGAATCGCTTTGAAAGTCGTCTGTGTCACCGGCTGCCTCGGATTCATGGCGTCCCACTTCACGCGAGCGTGTCTCAAGCGAGGCTGGCAAGTGTGGGGAATCGACAAGAAAACATACGCGGCTCGCGAAGAGCATCTCGAGGAATTTTCGAAACATGACTCATTCAAATTTCTGCAGGCAGATATCGCAGAGCTCGACCATCTCTACGAAGTCGACTGTGTCTTTAATTTCGCTGCCGAAACGCACGTCGACAACAGTCTCGTGGACAGCTCGCGCTTCCTGCACTCGAATATTCTGGGGGTGAAAAATCTCCTGGAGCTTGTCCGGGCAAAGAGAAACTATGAGATGCCGATTTTCTTTCAGATCAGCACCGACGAGGTGTATGGCGACCTGGAGCAGGGCAGGCATACCGAGGCGCACCCGTTGAAGCCGAGTAATCCCTATTCGGCAAGCAAAGCCGCGGCCGATATGCTCGTCCTGGGCTGGCACCGGTCGTACCAGGTGCCGTTCAACATCGTCCGCGCGTCCAATAACTATGGGATCGGTCAATATCCCGAAAAACTCATCCCGAAGTCGGTCAAATATCTCTCGCTCGGCAAGAAAATCCCGCTCCACGGAGACGGCTCGTACATGAGAAATTGGCTTCACGTCGAGGACATGGTCAGTGCCGTATTCCAGGTCGCGGAACACGGTAAGAGGAATGCGGTCTACAATATTTCGGGGAACCACGAAGCGTCGAACAAGGAAGTCGTTGCGATGATCCTTGAATGTTATTTTGGGAAACCCGTCCCCCTTGAAGACCACGTTCAGTTCAACTACGTCAGAATGGGAGAGGACGTGCGATATTCGCTCGACGATACGGCGATCCGAAATCTCGGATGGACGAATTCGAAAAAGCTGAAGGAAGAACTCCCCGCCATCGTCCATCATTACAAGAACAGGTTTACGTGGTGAATGGATGGAATCGTGTCTTCTCCCTGCTGCTGGAGGGGAGATGAAGAATCACGCAAAGCGAGTTCCGGCCGATGGTTGAGCCGCTCCGGAACAGGAAGATCCTCGTTACCGGAGGGAATGGGTATCTCGCAAGCTCCCTTCTTCGATGTCTCATCGCCGAACACTGCACCGTGGTTAGATTCGGCCGGAAGGGAACATCGTGGACCCGAACGACCGCCATTCGAGGATCGGAAGTACGCGAGGTCGAAGGAGACATAAGGGATCAAGGCATCTGGGATTCCCTTCTGGACGGCACGGACATCGTTTTCCATTTTGCGGCGCAGACGAGCGTCTACCGCGCCGCATCGGAACCGGTTGAGGACCTGAAGGTCAACGTCCTGCCGATGCTGAATATGCTCGAGGCGTGCCGAAGGGGATCCTTCAAACCCATCATCCTGTTTTCCGGCACACACACGGAGGCGGGCATTCCGGACCATCTTCCCGTGAACGAGGAACATCCGGACAGACCCGTGACGGTGTATGATATACACAAGCTGATGTCTGAAAACTATCTGAAGCAGTACGTAAAGGAAGGGACGGTGCGGGGTGCGACTCTGCGGTTGGCAAATGTCTACGGACCGGGGCCAAAAAGCAGCAACGCGGACCGGGGGATGCTGAATCAGATGGTCAGAAAAGCGATGAACGACGAGCCGATCACGATTCACGGTGACGGAAATTTCACCCGCGATTACATTTATGTTGATGATGTTTCGAACGCTTTCCTTGCCGCCGCATCAAACATTGAGCGGGTCAACGGCGGCCATTTTGTGGTTGGGAGCGGCAAAGGATACACCCTGTCGCATGCATTCAACCTGGTCGCGGACCGGGTCGGGCGCAAGACCGGGAAGAAGGTCATGGTAACCCACGTCGAACCTCCCGCCTCTCTTTCGCCCATTGAATCCAGAAATTTCGTCGCCGACAGTTCCCTGTTTTCGAAATTGACGCAATGGGAGCCGCGCATCGGCCTTGACCGGGGCATTGATCTCACGATCGAATCGTTTCTCCGGGAGCGGGAGCAAAGGCCCGCATACGAGGAGTCACGGTGAATCTCCGGCGTCTTCGTGCAGAACCGGGCATGCGACGGCCGACGATTCCATAATGCCCGCAACCGCGGCGCGTGAACGATGACGAGCGAAAGCTCACGACGCTCAGCAATCCTGCGCCTGAATTGCAGCACGAATCCAAGATGTCCCCCCGATGATCAGCACGATTAAATCGCTCGTCTCCGCATCGCTTGTGTACGGCCTGGGAACTCTCGCGAGCAAATTCATCGCGTTCTTTCTCCTTCCGATCTTCACCAGGACGCTGAGCCCCGCCGATTACGGGCTGTTCGAAACGCTGAACGTGCTCCTCCTGCTCCTGGCCACGATCGGAGCGCTTGGCATGGATTCCGCCATCATCAGGTTTTATTTCGACTCCGACAAGCCGGAGGATCGGACGCGAGTCGTGTCGTCCGCCTTCTGGCTGGCGCTCGTTGCAAGTGCGCTGATTGCCGGCTCCGGCCTCCTTGCGGCAGGAGGCATCAACGAGGTTCTCTTTCCCGGTGCGGATAGAAAAATCCTTGTCCAGTTGACGCTCGTGACCGTTGTGCTGGCCGTCGTCAATACGGTTCAACTTGCCTTGCTTCAGACTAGACGGGAAGCCGCCAAGTATTCTTTCATGACGCTCGTCCGCTTTTTCTTGTTGTATGGAATCAGCGTGTGGCTGTTGCTCCGGGGCAAGAGCGTCCTCGGAGTGCTGGAAGCACAGGTGGTCGCGTATGTCGTCTCCCTGTGCATCGGTTTCTGGTTCGCACGAAAAGAGCTCCGTCCTGCTCTCGCACCCCCGCTTGCAAAAGAGATGCTGGCGTTTAGCCTTCCGCTGATCGCG
>DATJYV010000206.1:0-7321 GCA_035499415.1 Bacteroidota bacterium | reverse complement strand
ATTCCCTTGAGCGAAGGATATCGCGGCTCGTTCAGCCCCTTTTGCGCCGTGAATACCGCGGGCAATTTCAAGGTAACCTTCTCGTGTCCCCCTTCAATCTCCCGTTCGACCACGGCGTTGTTGCCCGATATCCCGATTTTCACGGCGACCGAGACCGAGGGATAACCGAGCATTTCCCCGACCATCGACCCGACTGCCGTGTCGTCGTAGTCGATCGACTGCTTGCCGAAGAAAACCGCGTCCGGCGCGGCTTCCCGGATGAAGTCCGAGAGAGCCTGGGCAACTGCGTATGAATCCCGAACGCCGTCGTCTTTCAGAAGAACAGCCCGGTCAACACCCATCGCGAGCGCTTTGCGGAGCGTTTCTTTGTTCGCTTCTCCCCCGACCGAGACGCCAATCACTTCTCCGCCGTTCTTTTCCTTGAGCCGGAGGCATTCCTCGACCGCGAATTCATCGTACGGATTGATGACGAAGTTGACGCCGGCTTTGTCGATCGTCTTCCCGTCTCCGCCGACTTTCACTTTCGTGGTCGAGTCGGGGACGTGGTTGATGCAGACGATGATCTTCACGAGGGAGTTTCGGGTTGAAAGTTACGAGTGATGAGTTATGAGTTACCAGTTTCGAGTTGCCAGTTTCGAGTTACCAGTTTCGAGTTCCACAGTCTGAATTCTGGCTCCTCAGTATATCAAACTATTGATAAACCATCAACCTCATCCGCGATACAAATGCTTCGTGTTGACCTGAACGCCCAGCAATTTCAGATACATGAAAAGCTCCGCCTTATGATTGAGATGATGTTCGAGCGCGAGCATCGCGATCCGCCAGCGGGGCGCGGGTCCGTCGTATTGCGGAGAAAAGACTTCGCCCTCGGCAAGGTCAGTTGCGCTCATCGACTCAATCCGTTTCCGAAATTCCCCGGCATTTGTGCGAAGGAGTGCAAGCGCTTCCTCCACGGTCAACGACATCTGATGGCGATTCTTGACGAACCGCTCGCGCATCGACGAAAAACCCCACGCCGCTTTCGTCAGCCCGTTCGAATAGACGTCGAGCGCTTCGGCGATGTGCGCGATCATCTGCCCCACCGTAAACGACTTTTCCGTCGGCTTCCAGCCAAGCGTGTCGGGCGGAACCATTCTGAAGAGCGACTCGGTGGATGTCATCATCTCGTCGAAGAAGGCGAGGTATCGGCCGCGGTCGAGGATGGGCGGACTGGCAGAGGACATGTCGATGAGACGCTACAGAATATTGTTCAGGAACGACGGCTCGACGTTTCCTCCGCTGATGACGGCGGCGATCGTCTTGCCGGAAATGTTGAGGCGATTGAAGAAGACCGCGGCCGCGGCGACGGCTCCGGTCGGTTCGACAAGCATTTTCATCCGCTGGAGAAAGAACTTCATCATTTCCATCACCTGTTCATCGCTCACCGTCACGACATCGTCGACATATTTCAGGATGACCTCGAAGTTCCGCTTCCCGACCGATTGCGTGCGCATGCCGTCTGCAATCGTGTTCGGCGGCTGAATCCGGACGATCTCCTTCTTCCGGAACGACTGATACGCGTCGTTCGCAGCTTCCGTTTCCACGCCGATGACTCTCGCCTTCGGAAAGAAATGCTTCACAGCGATTGCACACCCCGAGAGAAGTCCGGCGCCGCCAACCGGGACGAAAACATGGTCGAGCGCCTTCAGCTCCCGGCCGATCTCCACTCCCACACTCCCCTGCCCCGCGATAATCGCATCATCATCGAACGGGGGAACCGGAATGTATCCGTGTTCTTTCGCGAGCGCCGATGCCACACGCTCGCGGTCGTCGGAGGAGTCCTCGCAGAAGACCACGGTCGCTCCGTATCCTTGTGTTGCTGCGATTTTGATGGAGGGAGCGGATTTTGGCATTACCACTGTTGCCTTCACGCCGAGCAATTTCGCCGCCAACGCGACACCCTGGGCATGGTTTCCCGACGAATGGGCAACGATGCCCTTCTTTCGCTCATCCGGGCTCAACGTTGAAATCTTGTTGTAAGCCCCGCGAATCTTGAACGACCCCGCACGCTGGAAATTTTCCGCTTTGAAAAAGACGTGATTGCCGGTCCGCTCATCGAACGTCGTCGACGTCACAAGGGGCGTTTTGTGGACGACCGGCGCGAGGAGATTGGATGCGGCCTCAATGTCGGGAAATGTTACCATGAATAGTGGATAGTAAATAGTAAATGGTGAATGGTGAATGGTGAATCGTGAATGGTGAATGGTGAGTGAAATGAAAGAATGCGCGGATTCTACCGGACTCTCAGGAATGCGCGGGAGGCCGGCGCCAACGATAGCTATTCTTTGTGGATGAACTGGTGGCCGACTTTCTGCAGGGCCTGGACTGCTGCGATAAGAGTTTCTTCGAGGATGAACACGTAGTCGGTGCTGAACGTCGATACGGCGAAAATCGGTATATCCGCTTCGGCAAGCGGCTGGGTGAGGGATTCGAGGACGCCGGTGGCCTGAAATGGAAGTTCGCCGTCGATGCGGATGCAGCGCCATCCCGACTCCGCCTGGACGTTCGTCGGCGCCATGAAGTCGGGCGTGATGAGCGTGAGCTCGTTCTCGGTCCGCATCGAGAAACAGAGTTCTCCCTTGGCAACAATCTGCGGAAGCTCGGCAAACGCAGGAAGCTTGCTGATGGTGAATCGCTCTTCGAGCAAATGGAGTTTCAGTTTCTTCATGCGGACTGTCTTATGGGAAGCGTCGGCGAGAGGAGCGTGCGACGCGGAAGAATGTACCACATCTCCCCTCTTCGTTCAAGCGCGTCACGTCACAGCGCCGGGTCGTGCGTGAAGAGAGGGAGCTCTTCGTCGATTTCCACGCGGCTGCGCTGCCGTTTCCGCTTTGCGTCGGGGAACAGCCGCGCGGAGAGCGCTTCTGCCGTGTATCCGAAAGGCGAAAGAAGCGTCTCGACGGCCTTGAACGCAAACTCCGTGTACTGCTCGACGTCGTATCCGTCTTCGAACGCATAGAGCGCGAGCGGCTTCGCCTTCTCCGGTTTTTTCTTTCCGGTCCGGTCGAGGATGATGAACTCGATCGATTCGCCCGCGGCAAGATGAACGCCCATGCCCTCCACGAGCCGCGCCACGACGGCGCTGACGTTGTTGTTCGTGTACTCCCCCGGCTCGCGCGTGATGTACCGCCGCAGGACGAGCTCCATCGGGTTCGCCTTGCCGCTTCTCAGGAGCGCGATGTGTCTGTCCGCAATTTCGAGGAGCTCCGGCACAAGCTGTTCCACATCCTTCACCGACCGGGCTCCGGACATCCGCTCGAGCATCGCTCCCTGCATCTTCTTGATGAACTCCGGCGTGTCGTGTCTCCGCGATTCGATCCCCCGCATCTTCATTTCCCCGTTCGTGTAATATCCCACATACCGGTTCGCCGTGGCGATGACCGGGTCCATTTTGGACGCAGGGAAGAGAATCCAGTTGTAAATCCCTTCGAGCGAGATGTCGATGCCGATCTCGCGATGGATCGTGCGGCAGAGTTCTTCGTAGTCCTGCTCCGTCGCGCCCGGTTTCTTCAGCCACATGCAGTCGATGATTGCGTGCAGCAGACGATATCCCCGCTCCTCCGCCATCGCCTTGGCCCGGAGAATCGCATCGCGCGAGAACGCGTTCACCGCTTCGTGCGCCTCGATCCGGCCGAACCGGGCATTCTTGTAGCCGAGGTAGCCGAAGCAGCTCACGAGCATCCACTTGAGCGCATTCTGGCGGCGGTCGTACATCCGGTACAGCCGCTCGTCTCTGCCTTTGTATTCCTTCCGTTTTTTCTTGTAGTACGAACGCTTCGCGACAACGGCCCGAAGCGTCGCAGGAATGATTCCCACGCGCTTCTCGCATATCGTGTATCCCAACTCCGGGACGGCCGAATTTTTGCAGCACCGGCAATTGACGGTCTCCGGCGAGACGTTTTTCTCCACCATGATGGTGGGATACATCGAGACGAAATCGAGCTCCGCGACCTCTTCTTCGTAGCCGACGGGAGGGTTGAAGATGAGACCGCCGCGGTCGGCCATCAGGAGCGTTGCGGCGGATTTGAACTCCTCCGGCTCCCGTTTCTTCGAAGGGATGAGGATGTCGTGACGGTATGCCCACGACAGCTGGAGCGACGACATCGACGTGCCGATGCTCGCCCGCGCCTGGTGCTGGCCGCACATCTGCGTCATGCGCACCATCTCGAAAAGTCCGTCGAGCTCCGATTCTCCCATCGTGAACGAATTGGCGCCGTCGATGTGCCAGCGCCCGGCGAGCGCAAACGCGCCGTCCTTGTGGACGACCTTGCCGTACTGGAAGAAGCTCGATTCCCGCGTCTTCACGTATCCCATCGTCTCGTCGCGGTTCAGGAGGAGCGGCACCTGGACTTTCTCCGCGAGCGCGGTGAGCTGCGGGAGAAGCACCGCGTCGCCGTATTCGGTCACGATGATGTCGGGGTCGCAGCGATGGAGATGCCAGTTGAGCGCTTCGAGGACTTCGCGGGGCGCGTGCTGCTCGAGCGCGTACGTCCGGCCGTCGTAGGCGAGCTCCAGCTGAAGGTTTTTTCGGTACTTCGGCGGGACGAAATCGTCGGCATTCCGGAGCCACAGGATCGACAGGGGCGGGAGCTCGTATTCCGTCGCCTCGGTCGAATCGCGAAGCTCCCACGATTCGAGCCGGCCGTCGGCATCGATGCGGTATGTGCCGAGGCCGAGCGGGAACAGGTTCGTGTCGTACAGAAAAAGCTGCTCCGCGGTCAGGTCGGAATTAAAAAAAGCGAAGTGCGGGAAAAATTCTTCGTAGAAGCGGACGGTCTGTCTGAGGCGCGTCGCGTCGTGGACGCCGACCCGGAGGACGTTCCACCGGTCGCCCGAGTAGATCTCGGTCATCTCCTTGCGCGAGAAGGAGACGGGCGACGGAGAGCGGCCGGCGAGGTTGTGCGCCCGCTTCGCGTCGCGCTCGTCGAGCTGAAGATAAAACGCCGGCTCGAACTCGCGATGACACCGATGCTTCCGGCCGTCGCGGTCGATCAGCCAGATCGTCATTCCCTGCTTCGAGGGATAGACATCGAAGAGCCAGCCCTCAACGGCCAACGACGGCACTATTTCTTCCCTTTCTCGACGTTTTGCTTGATTCTGTTCAGGTCGATCTGGTGAATCGCCTCTTCGAGCTCCTTGCGGATGTCGACGGGACTCTTCGGGTCGCCGGCTTTCTTGGTGATGATCGCGCTGAGTCCGACGAGCGAGGCGACGACCGCTTCGATGACACGCGCGCTGTTCTCGACATCGTTGAGGACCGGCGCCAGGACCGCCGGGTCGACCGGCCCCGGTTGTTTCGCCATCTTGCGCTGCTGCGACTGCACGCGCAGGAGAATGCTCGTCAGCTCGTTATTGATGCCGTGAGCGAGTCCGCGGACCGTCGCGTTGTAGGTTTCCGCCGACGCTTCGCGCCGCTCGCGCTGGACCCGCTCCGCTTCGAGTTCCTGCTGCGCCTTGCGAAGGACAAATCGTTCGTACGTGTTGTTGATGAGGTGCGGGATGTAGTCGAGCGACAGGTCGACCTTGCTCACGTAGTCGTAGGCCCCCAGCTTCATGGCACCGACGGCGATATCTTCCGCCCCCTTTCCCGTCAGCATGATCACGGGCGTCTCCAGTTTTTTTTCCTCCGCCCATTTGAGGAACTCGATTCCCGTCGCCCCCGGAAGCTTGTAGTCGAGAAAGATGATGTCGTATGAAGTCCTTGCAAGCTCCTTCTGTGCGAGCTCGACCGACGGGATGAGCTTTGCCCGATGGCCGTATTGTTTCCCGACAAAATCCCCCACCATGCGGGTAAAATCAAGGTCGTCATCGATGAACAGGAGGGAAAGATCGCGGGTGACCATCGCAGGGTACATCCTTTGGTTTGTGGTTCCGTAAGGTAGAGAAAACAAATACGAAGCGAAAGGGCGGAGTCTCCTTTCGGGCGGACTGTGTGCTGAATCACCCGGCGGGATGAACGCCCCTCGTTGGAAAGGAGAATCTCAAACCGTACATTGCATGAACAAGAATGCACGTGAATCTTCAAAACAGGACTGACCGATGACGATAAAGATTTTTGTGACGGGAGGGACGTTCGACAAGGAATACAACGAACTGGACGGGAAGCTGTTCTTCAAGGAGACGCACCTGCAGGAGATGCTGAAGCTCGGGCGTTGCAAGATAACGGTCGACGTCAAAACATTGATGTTGATCGACAGTCTGGAAATGACGGAACAGGATCGTCAGAAGATTCTGGAAGAATGTCGGAAGTCACGGGAAGAGCGGATCGTCATCACACACGGGACGGACACGATGGAGGACACGGCGAGAGTTCTGGGGACGTCGCTCACGGGAAAAACGGTCGTTCTGACGGGAGCCATGGTGCCGTATAAGTTCGGGAGCTCGGACGGGCTCTTCAACCTCGGGAGCGCAATAGCGTTCGCGCAGTCATTGCCGTACGGCGTTTACATTGCGATGAACGGAAGGAAATTTACCTGGGATAATGTCAGGAAGAACAGGAAGACGGGGGAGTTTGGGGAGAGGGAAAAATAAGCTGTCAGCGGTCAGCAATCAGCTGTCAGCAGTCACAAAGATAGATTAGGAAGAGTCTTGGGTAACATGGAAAACCTCTGAGCGCTGATTGCTGAAAGCTGATAGCTCGTTCGTGGACGCTGTAGGGTTCCCCGCCTGCCTCTTAGGGTCTCAGAAGGCGGGCAGGGAACCTACGACCTCCGTCCCGACGAAGTCGGGAGCGGCGCTCTGAACCAGCTGCCTGCCATTTGAGACTTTGATCCGGCGGACCGGATACCTTCGACATCCTGCTGATTGCTGAATGCTATGTGCTGACCGCTTTGTTCGTGGACGCTGTAGGGTTCGAACCTACGACCTCCGCCTTGTAAGGGCGGCGCTCTGAACCAGCTGAGCTAAGCGTCCTTTCCCTCCACCTTAACCTCAACCTATGCCTTTCTCTCTGCCTCTCTCCACCCTCAATATATCAACCATTGCTCCGAACATCAACCGACCCTCATCCGCGCAAATTTCCCCGAGATTCCCTCACGGGGCGATCCGTGGATGTGATGGAAGGGTGTTAACAATAACTTTCATTGGAATTGTTCTCACCCTCCCGTATCTTCGGAACGACCCTCACTCATCGCCTCCCGACTAATCGAGAAACTCCATCATGCAACAAACCTCATTGGACCGGCCTGTTCTCCCTCCCGGTTTTCGAACGAAGCGGGTCATCAACTGGACTTCGTTGGGCCTACTCTATGCTTGCTTCTACATGACCCGATACAATTACACC
>DATJYV010000205.1:0-5421 GCA_035499415.1 Bacteroidota bacterium | reverse complement strand
TTGTTACGGCAGCAGGGGCGGGAGGAGGAAGGGAAAACGAAAAATTAAGAAAGGAGACGCGATGAGCTTCTTTTCGAAACTGTTGCGATTCAACGATTGGGGTCTTCTGGTCCTTCGTTTGGCGATCGGGATCATCTTCATTCAACACGGATTGTATAAATGGATGCTCTGGCACATGCAGCCCTCCGACCAGCTTCCCGTGTCGATGTTGATGATTCTGCGCTTTCTGTCGATTGCCGAGCCGCTCGGCGGCGCAGCGATGATCATCGGAATCTTAACGCCAATCACATCCATTGCGATGAGCATCCTCATGGTGCTGGTGATCAACATGAAGATCACGGTTCAGCACATCGGATTTATCGGAGATAAGGCGACGGGATGGGAATTCGATTTCGTCATCCTCGCCGGCGCCCTTTGCATCCTTCTCGTCGGACCCGGGAAGATCTCGCTTCAGAGATTTTTCTCGAAGGGTCCGGCGAACGGATGATGCCTACGAGGCGGATAGCTGGCGTCGGATTTTTGCAAGCTCTGCCTTGTGCTGTTGCGTCACCTTGGGATAGGACATCCGCAATGATTTGAGCGTCTTGAGCAGAATGCTGGAGACGACGGCGCGGGTAAACCATTTGTGGTCCGCAGGGAGAATGTACCAGGGCGCCCAGGGCGTGCTCGTGTGATTGAACGCCTCCTCGTATGCTTCCATGTAATCGTCCCAGAACCCCCGTTCCTTCGAGTCTGTCGCCGAAAATTTCCAGTTCTTGTCCGCATCCTCGATCCGCTTCAGGAACCGCCGCTTCTGTTCCTCCTTCGAAACGTTGAGGAAGAATTTCAGGACGAGAATGCCGTTGCGAACGAGATAGCGCTCGAAATCGTTGATCTCGTCGTATCGTGCCTTCCAGAATTTCTTTCCCTTCGGCATGGGCGGAAGCTTCTGACGGACGAGCATTTCGGGGTGCACCCGAACGATCAGAACTTCCTCGTAGTACGAACGATTGAAGATCCCAATCCTCCCCCGTTCCGGGAGGGCTTTCATGCAGCGCCACAGGTAGTCGTGGTCGAGCTCCTCTGCTGACGGAGCTTTGAAACTGTAAACCTGGCATCCCTGAGGATTGATCCCCGACATGACGTGCTTGACCGCGCCGTCCTTCCCGGCCGCATCCATCGCTTGAAAGATCATCAGGATCGCGTAGATATCCTGTGCATACAAAACGTCCTGATACTTTGCGATCTCGTCGACATCCCTGGTCAATCTCTTGACCGCATCTTCTTTGGTTTTGAAACCACCCGTAAATGCCGGGTCGTAGTTTCGCAGACGAATTCGCTTGCCGGGAGGGACTATCAGACGTTCGAGGTTCACGGTCGGGCTCCGTTTCGAGGTTGCAGTTCTCTGATGGATGTTGAAGATGACCAGCCTGTACGCTACGAGGAATGTGATTCAGAATCAATACATCGGCTCGTCGGAAGGCGGCCCGACGCGGGATTTTCCGAATTCTGACAAGCAACCATTTGTTTTCCCATTTTCGTAAATTAGTTTTCACGGCTGCGTGCAAACGGTTCACGGAACGGCATCCGACCCGAAGTCGGAAATTGACGTGCATGCACCGCGCGGGAACCCTGATGACAAACATCCGCACCCCCTTCAATTTAACCTCATGACCGGGTTTCGACCGGACCTCCGGCTCGCTCTTGTGAGTCTCCTGGCCGCGTCCTCCCAGGTTTTCTCCCAGCCGATCATTTCTCAACGCGTTTCGGTCCGGACGGTCATTTCGCTCCTCGGCGGCGGACAGACCGAAGCCCGTTCAGCGCGGCCTCTCAAATCGGGAACGCCGCTGATCGCGCTTGCCCGTGCACGCCGGAATTTGCTCTCTCCGCAGTCCAAGGCCATCATTGCGGAAGCGTTCCGTACGGTGCAGACTCAGGCCAGCCGGCTGAGCCCTTCGGGTCATTTCCGAATTCACTACGACACGACGGGAACGGACGCGCCGGCGCTGCTGGATGCCTCGCAGACGAGCACGCTCCCGAATACGTATGATGCCTATGTCGACTCTGTCGCCGCAATTTTCGACTATTGCTGGGCGTTTCAGGTTGATTCCCTCGGCTACCGGCCGCCGGCTTCGGACGGGGGATTCGGCGGAGGGAATGAGTACGACGTCTTCATCGAAGCGCTCAGCTCGGATCTTTTTGGCTATACGTCGTATGACGATTCAACCCTCGTCTCCACCGGCCCCGGGGCCCCGCGATATTGGGCGTTCACGACCATCGATAATGACTATCTGGGATACCGGACTCCGGGGATGGACGGACTTCGGGCGACCGCTGCCCATGAATTTGCGCATGCGATCCACCTCGGCGGATACGGACTCTGGGATGACAACGACATCTATTTTTTTGAAATGAGCGCCGGATGGATGGAAGGCACGAACTTTCCCGCCGTGCACGATTATTACTTCGACGTGAGCGAGTACTTCACCGACTTTCACACAACGATCTGCTCGCTCCCCTTCTACTATTTTGATTCGTTCTTCGTCGGGTCCGAGCGGGGCATCTGGGGTCAGTATATCGCTCAGCGGTTCGGCCGCGATATGATGCGCACGATATGGGAGCGGGCCGCAAACGAGAGGGTCGTTCCGGCTCTCAACGATGCGCTTGTAAGCGCCGGCACCGACCTTGCGACGGAATTCGCTCTTTTCTCGACCTGGAATTATTACACGGCGGACCGCGCAGACACCGTTCATTATTACGTGCAGGGGAGACACTATCCCAGGTTTTGGGTGAGCGAATCGTCGAGCTACAGCGGGAGCACCGTCATGATGAGCGATCAGGCATACGCGCTCTCGTCAAATTTCTACGACTTCGAGGTGGAAGGAGATACCGTAACCGCGGTTGTCGCCAACGTCGACCTGTCATCAGCGGCGCAGTACGATGAGTCTCTCAGGAGTCTCAAGCTCGAGCTTGGGTCGGGTGGGTTGGACGTGCCAAGCCAGGTACTGGCCGACGGTCTCCTCATCGGATTCGGAGCGACGGAGCAGAACGATTGGAGGGAAAGTTACCTTGTTTCGTCGACGCGCAACGGTGCGGTGCGCGCTCCGCTGGCGGCTTCCCCCAACCCGCTTTCCCTCGCCTCGGTCGGCCGCCTGCTGCTCCCCGTGGGCGGATCGGCAAACCAAACGGCACACGTCTACTTCCTCAACAGCTCCCTCGCGCTCGCGTACTCCGGGGATTACGCCGTGGCGATGTCCGGCGGGGCCGCGCAGGTAGCAATTCCATCGGCAGACCTTGCGAGAAGATTATCTTCGGGAGTCTATTTTGTCATCGTGAAAGTCGGGCAGGCAGAATATCAGTGGAAAGTCGCGGTGATTCGATAGGATAGTCCGGTAATTCCGGGGTCGATGCGAGTCCTTTTCCTGGCGTGGGGGTTCATCGATCGACGGGAAACCTATAGCATCATACACTACTTCTGTTTTTCCATCTATTCGATTATATTCCATTTTTCAACCACGAAACGCTCGATGAAGCCAATCGTTCCGCCACGCCTCTTTCCCAAAGTTACCCTCATTGGTTTGCTCGTCCCATTTTCCCTGCTCGTGAACTCTCCGAACGTCGCGGCTCGGGCCGCGCATTCCGGCGGGGATGAGGATTACCGCCTGTATTTTGACCGGGCGAACAGGCATCTCGGCAAGTTCGAGTTTGCGGAGTCTCTCAAGGACTGTGAGATGGCGCTCAAGGCGAAGCCGGACGATTTCCTCATTCGCGCCATGATGTGTCTCGATTACTACGAGCTTGCAGAGAAGCTCGATGCCAAGAAATCGGATGACAAGAAGAAAAAACTGGAGATGTACGACACGATGCTTCGAATCGCGGAGGAGGGGATACGACTGGCTCCCGACAAAGGGGAGTGCTACTTCATGCGCGGGCTGGCGAGGGCACGAATGGCGACGACGAAGGGAATATTTTCCGAGCTGTTTACGGCGAAATCCATCGAGGAAGATTGGCTCGTGGCGGTGAATCGGCAATCCGGCTACACAACACCGAACGGGGAGAATCTTCAGGCATCAAGCTGCATCGCCCTCGGAGTCTATTACCGCCTCTGCCCCTCATTCTTTCTCCTCAAGTGGATCTTCGGAATCAGCGGCGACCTGGATAAAGCTGTTTCCTATTGCCGGAGGGCGTATGACCTCGATTCGACACGGATCGAAATCGTCAAGGAATACGGCGTAGCTCTCATCACGAGGGGCCTCGACCGGGATAATTTGGATGAGATTGATGAGGGGAAGGGATACCTGCGAAAAGTACCGACGCTGGCGTTTCGACTTCAAACCGACAGCATCGATGTCGTGCACAGCCGGCTCCTGCTGAACGATATCAGTTTGTGTCCCGGATACTCGCGCGACGAACAGCAGGACGTTTCGGAAGAGGCGTTCGAGAAATCAGTGAATAACAAGGATAAATGAGAGGGAAGATGTGAACTGGTGATCGTGAATGGTAGACAGTGAATCGTGAATGGCGAAAAGTAAATAGTGAAAGATGAACAGCAAAAAGTAAGAGATGTCCCTTCTGAATTCTGTCTCCTGCCTTCTGCTTCCTGATTCTCCCTTGCTCCTTCACCTCACCTTCGCCAGCTTCTGGATGGCTTCCGCCGACTCAGACCCGGCGGAGAAGGAGACCTTGTAGAAGTACACGCCGTTCGCAACTTCGTTGCCGTCCCGATCCCTTCCGTCCCAGTGCACCTGGTTGAACCCAATCCGCAAGTCCGGTTCGTACGCGTCGAGCTCCTGGACCAGCCGCCCGGCTACCGTGTAGATTTTGACGCGGAGAATCTGCGGAACGGTGGAACCGGTGAGATTGAACGTGAAATATGTATCCTGCCGGAACGGGTTCGGATAGTTAAAGACGTCGAGCAGCTTCGCCGCCGTCTCGACCGTGAACTGGATTTGTTCCATCGTCGTGTCTGAAATATTTCCCGAGGCATCGCGCACCTGGAAGGAGAGCGTGTGATTTCCTTCGCCCAACGCGGGCCGGTAGGTCACCCTCGCTTTCTCCGGCCCCGATCCGGCTTGAAACATGCTGTCGGGGGACGTCCCGAGGTTCACCGGCCGGGAGTCGAGGAGCAGCGAAACGTTCGTCGCGCTCCCGATCGGAAGCGGGCTGTTGTCGTAGACAAGAATAAGAATCGTCGGCTTCGGCGACACAAAGTCGCCGTTGACGACGTGGTTGCCGTCGAACGTGATGTCGTAGTGCGGAGCGACTGTGTCCGTCTCCACGAAGAGGGCGGTCGTGTAGACGTTGTTGCTCTTGAACATCTCCGCGACCCTTCCCGCAGGGTCGACCTCCACCAGGAGCGTTACCGCCCCCCGCTTTCCCGTCGTTGCCAGGTTGAGAGCAACGGATTGTCCCGTGTCGGGCGCGATGCCCTGGATCCATGCC
>DATJYV010000204.1:0-4727 GCA_035499415.1 Bacteroidota bacterium | reverse complement strand
GGGCCATCTTCATTTTCATCATTTGCTTTTCCCCCAATCTCATATTCTCCACAAATATTCTTCTGACCGACTTTCCGTTCTCGCTGATCCTCTGGACTTCGGTGTATCTCTATCTCCGAAGGGTGGAGAATATCGGAACATGGCTTGCGATCGGCATCTTGTCGGGAATTGCATCGTACCTTCGCCCATTCGGGCTTCTCATACCGGCCGTTTTCGGCCTCGCGGCGTGGAGGGATGGCCGGATGGCAGATGCAGGCTGGAAAATGTTCGGAGGGTTATGCCTCTTCGCTCTTTCGCTCGCACCGTGGGTGATTCGGAATGAAATGACTTTCCATGCATTCATCCCGTCAACGACAAATGGAGGATATAATTTCCTGGAGGGGAATCATCATGGAGCCTCGGGGGGAACCAATCAAGAGTTCCCGTACAACTGGGGGAATCCGGATGAGGCCGAGGAGAGCCGTCTCGCGTATAAGAGGGGGCTGGACGAAATAGCATCGCATCCGGTTGAGACGTTCATGCGACTGCCGCGGAAGCTCTTTCATCTTTTTCGGAGAGGCGATAGTTCGCTGACATGGACCTTCAAGCACACGGAATCATCGACGAATCCCCTCCTCCTCAGTTTCTTGTTCTATGGTTCCAACCTTGTCTATTTCCTCGTCCTCCTTGCAAGTCTCATCACGGCCGCGCGATGGCGGAACGTCCAGGGTTTGACAGACATATCCCCGATAGTACCGTTGCTCTATGGGTCATTCATTCTGATATGTCTTGTGTATGTTGGCTCGGAACGATATCTCATACCGGTCTTCCCGATTCACCAGTTCCTGTTCGTGAAGTTCTTCGGGATTCGAACAGGCAGCGCGCGCCAATCCCTCTCGGCCGCGGCCGGCCTCGATGAGGTTCCTTAAATCAAACTTCAGAGATCACCTCGCGAAACTGAAAATGTCAAGAATGCGGTCGGAAATTCTTTCCAACCTGCTCTACATCACCCTCGGCGACGCAGGATCGGGCATCCTAGGGTTTGCAGCGTTCGCCTACCTCGCGAGAATTCTCGGACCCGATACCCTCGGCCTCATCGGCTTCGGCGCATCAGCCGCCGCGCTCGCGACCCCATTCGTCGACTACGGACTGGGATTTATCGGAACACGAGAGGTAAGCAGAAATCCGTCCTCCCTCACATCCTACATCAAGACCATTCTTTTCAGCCGATCCATCCTTCTACTGCTCGCATTCGTCGGGTTCAGCGTCGCTGCCTGGTTTATCGTTTCAGGAGCGAAAGAAGGGAGAATTCTACTTCTTTATTTCCTCACGCTGCTCCCCTCGGTCTTCACCCTTACATGGGCGTACCAGGCGCTCGGCCAGACGTGGTGGTTCTCCGTCGAAAAGTTGACGCAGTCCATCCTTTATCTGGTCCTGCTACTTCTCCTCGTCCATCGTGCAGAGAATTATGAGCGCATCCCGATTGCATACACCGTCTCCGCCCTGATTCCCGCGTTTGTTGTGCTCGTGTATTATCTCTCGAAGGAGAACGGGCCGGCAGACGCGCTCGACATCAAGAAGAGTGCGGGGCTCCTAAAAAAATCGTTTCCGCTCTTTGTGCCGACGTTCATGTCGCAAATCAATATCCCGGCGGCCCTTCTCATCGTCGTCACCTTCGGGTCCTTACCGGAGGCGGGATACTTTTCGGCCGCATCGAAAGTCATCGTTGTTTCCGCCGTGATTCCCAATCTTCTCTGGTCGTCGTTCTACCCGTCCCTTTCCCGCGCTGTGGCGGCGGGAACCGCCGAGAGCCGCTCAACGGCAGCCACGTTGTATCGATACGCAGTTCTCATCGGCATCATGCCTGCGTTTTTTGGGTTGATGTTTCCCCGCCAACTTGTGGAGATTCTCTTCGGTTCGTCTTACGGGGATTCCGTTGTGCCGCTCCAACTTTTCTCCGTCGTCGCTTCGCTCCAGTTTGCCTCGATTGTTTTCACACGAATTCTTCCGGCCGTCGGAAAAGAATCGTCCTTTACACGCCTCGTCCTTTTCGGGAGCATTCTCCAGATTGTCGCCTGTTTCCTTCTCGTTCCTCGCTTCGGCGCTTCGGGCGCCGCATGTTCGTTTATTCTTTCCGAAACCGCCGTTGCTGCCGCCGCGCTCTTTCTCGTGAGGCCGATGATCGGAGGAAGCATGCTGAACGGCCCGATCGTTGGCATTGCGTATCTCTTCCTTTCCTATTTCCTCATCGTTGCATTGAGGATATCTCTCCATGTTCCTGCCATCGCAGAGATCGTTGCGGTCTGCGCCCTGTACGGAGTTTTGCTGTTCTCAACGTCGGCGATTTCGATGCGTGATTTTCAAACGCACGATTCTGTGACGCCCTGACCGGGAATCGAACAAGCGATGAACGCGCTCAGCCCTTTCAAAAGGATTGTCGATCGTGTGTTTCACGCATTCTGTCGGCGCGTCTTCCGATTCTCGACGGAAAAGACCTCGGACACGATCCTGCTCGTTCGTACCGACGGAATAGGCGACCTGGTTTATTCGGCTCCTCTTGTGCGGGCCATTAAAGTGCGATACGCGGGCTCAAGAATTGTCCTGTGCGCAAATTCGGAATCTGCGGAACTTGCGCGCGCAATGCCCGTATTCGACGAGGTCATCGGATTCGCGCGAATGCAGAGCCGGCGAAACTACTTCTACCGCTTCAACCTTTTAAGATCTGTAAGGAAGGCCCGGCCAAAAACGGCGATCTATATGACCTTCCACCGGGAGCATGTGGGTGATGAAATCACTCTCCTGTCCGGCGCGTTGCAGACGATCGCATTTTCTGGGAATGATGAATGCATCCACGCATCGATGCGAATGCGGAACAACGCGGAATACTCGCGGATCCTTGAAGTGGGGGACAACACGCCGGAGCGCGGGAGATACGCTCTTTTGAGCGAGGTACTCGGAGCACGTGTTCCCGACGATGGACCGCCGAGAGTTGAATTCCGGTTCGCCGGTTCTCGTCGAGCAGGGTCGCCACGCTTAATTGTAAACGATGAATCAGTCCGGTACGCGGTCCTCGGTCCGGGGGGAAGCGCGGCAATACGTCGATGGCCGGCCGAGAACTTCTCGTCTCTCGCAGATGTCATTTCACGAGAGTTCGACCTCGAAGTTGTCGTGTCGGGGAATCGCGAGGAACGAGGGACGCTCCTCCGTGTCGCAGGGACGATGGAACGGAAAGCGACGGTGAGTTCGGATCTGGACATTCTGTCCGCCACCGAACTCTTGGCACACTCATCGCTCTTTGTGGGGAACGAGTCCGGCCTACTCCATCTTGCGGCAACGCTCGGCGTTCCCGGCGTCGGTATTCTGGGCGGAGGGCATTTCAATCGCTACTTTCCCTACGGGTCGGTTCGCATTGTCCATCATCCGCTCGACTGTTATGAATGCAACTGGAAGTGCAAATTCCCGGAGCCCTACTGCATCACGGAAATAACGGTCGACGATGTTGCACAAGCTGTCCGCGCTGTCATGGGGGAATTGGCTGGATGAAGAAAGAATCTCCGAGGGTAGGCGCCGTCATTGTCAATTGGAACACCCGGGAATATCTGCTGCGTGCCCTCCATTCGTTTGTGAACGACGATGTCCCCGAGTCGAACATTGTCGTGGCAGACCAGGGTTCGACAGACGGAAGCATGGCGGCCGTCCGGAGAAGATATCCTCGAGTTAAAATCGTTTCACGACCATCGAACGACAGTTACGCGTCCGCCGTAAACGCCGGTGCGGCACGACTGGCTGTGGACTACCTCGTTGTCGTGAATGCGGACATCGAATTTGGCAATGGGTCGTTGAAATCCTTGTCAGAGATACTGGAAAGAGACGAAACTGTCGCGATCGTCGGGCCCGCGCTCGTGGATGCGAACGACGCACCGGCAACGCGGTTCTCACGGACTGGCGCACTGCGGGCAGTCGGGCTGGTTCTTTTCCCATCCTTCATCCGGGGATCGTGGAGGAGGATCGAAAGAAGTGTCTACGGAACCGAAAGGCCGGAAACCGTACGCTTTGTCGGAGGATGTTTCATGTTCGTACGGCGGACAGCATTCGACGAAATAGGAGGATTCGATGAAACATTCACATTCTACTTCGAGGATGCAGATTTTTGTCTTCGTCTGCGGAAGCTCGGTTATAAGCTCGTTCACTCCCCTTACGCGACTGTCACACACATCGGCGGCGCCAGTTTTGGGCGGGAGCCGGATAAAAGCTCCATCGAATTCTACAGGGGATGTCTTCTCTTCTACCGGCTTCACCTCTACAGAAGATATGTGTGGCTCAAGCGCGGTCTTCGCGTTGCAGTCTTTTTCCGTGAATTACTTGAGCACATCCGGTTTGGAAAGGCGGGGAGATGGCGTACGCTGCGCACATTGCTCGGGTCTGAACGCGAAATCCACACACATTCTCCCCGTTCACCCCGTCCTTTTGTCTCGGTAATCGTCCCGACGTTCGAGAGAGTCGATTGCCTCATAAGTACGCTGACAGGATTGTTGCGCCAATCCTACAGGAATTTCGAGGTCATCGTTGTCGACCAGAGCAGGACGAAGGACGCTCGCAAAGAACGGTTCTATCGCCGAGCGGGAAAACGATTGGCCGTTCTGCGACCATCGCGGGCAAATCGCTCATTCGCGAAGAACGTTGGCGCATACGAAGCGCGAGGGGAGATTCTTCTCTTCTGCGACGACGACATCAGCGTGCCGGATGAC
>DATJYV010000203.1:0-18557 GCA_035499415.1 Bacteroidota bacterium | reverse complement strand
ACGTGGAGCGGCAGCGTTGCGGACCATCGAATCAACATTCCCCGGTTCAGGAATCCTTCCCACGGCCATGATCCCCTGATGCAAATCAAATCCGACGATGGTTTCCAAAAGTTTCTTCTCACCGATGAAAATGTCTATCGGTTCTTCCCGTGCATCAAGTTCCTTGCGATAAAGCGTGAACAATTCGGCGGTCGTGAGGACCGACACGACCTTCAGGTTGCTTTGAAAAAGCCGGACCACAACTTTATTTCCCTCGGCAACGAAGATCCCGGCTCTCCTGTGCTCAGCACTCTGACGCAGAGTACGATAGGCATGGAGTGCAGGAGCGTCCAGCGACGCTATTTTGTATATTTTGACCATGGAAATGGATTTTAAGGCAACGGCGCGCGACAGAAAGTACGAAGAATTAACGAGAAACCGGCGGGGGCGAGTGTTAGCCCGCCTTCGCGTTGACGGTGTGATGAAATCGGGCCGCTTCGGCAGAATCAGTTGAATCCCTCCGGAAAAAAATCCCTGGTTGTCCTCGGAACCGGGTTTGGTGCTTCCGGCCTGCTTCGAAAAATCGACCCCTCACTCTACACCATCACTGTCGTCAGCCCTCGAAATCACTTTCTCTTCACCCCCCTTCTTCCCAGTACCGCCGTCGGCACGATAGAATTCCGAAGCATCATTGAACCCATTCGCGGGAAACGCCTTTCGTTGCAGTACTATCAAGCGTCGTGCGAATCGGTCCTTGCCGGCCGGTCCCGCATCAGGTGCGTTGGCGAACTGGACGGAAATCGGTTCGAGCTTCCGTACGACGATCTCGTCATCGCCGTGGGTGCCGTCGTCAGCACGTACGGAATTCCGGGAGTCCGCGAGCATGCGTTTTTCCTCAAGGAAATTTCCGATTCGCGCAGGATTCGGCAGGGAATCATCGAATGCTTCGAGCGCGCAGCTCAACCGGACATTCCGGCCGATGAACGAAAACGCCTTCTCACCTTCGTCGTTGTGGGAGGAGGGCCGAACGGCGTCGAATTTGCCGCCGAACTTCACGATTTTCTCGTCGAGGATCTCAAGCGGATCTACCCGTCTCTCTTTCCCGATGTCCGTATCATCCTCCTCGAGGCGGGCAAACAAATCTTGACAACGTTCGACCGGTCTCTGAGCGAGTTCACCACGCAGCACTTCAGACGTCAAAACATCGAGGTTCGGACGGACTCGACCGTGACGCGGGTCGGGAAGACCGTCGTGCGTGTGAAAAACGGTTCAGGCATTCCGTACGGACTGATCGTTTGGTCGACCGGCGTCGGCATGTCGGACTTCGTACGGAATCTTCCGTTCGCCAGGGATGCGTCCTCCCGCATTCTCGTCGACTCCTACTTCAGGGTACTGAAGCAGGACAACGTCTACGCGCTGGGCGATTGCGCCGCGATAAGCGGTCTCGGACTCCCCGCAACGGCTCAGGTCGCCCAGCAGGAAGGGTTGTACCTCGGCAGAGCGCTGAATCGAATCGCGCGGGGCAGGCCGGCGCGGCGATTTGAGTACCGAGATCTGGGAATGCTTGCATACATCGGCGGCCGGAAGGCGCTCGCGGACCTCGCCGCGGTCAAAAGCAAAGGGTTTTCCAGTTTTCTTTTTTGGAGGTCAGCGTACTTCACGCGCCTCGTGACCTTTCGCAACAAGACGCTCGTTTTGTTCGATTGGATGAAGACGATCCTGTTCGGAAGGGACGTGAGCAGATTCTGAACGCGGGAAGGAGTCCGTTGACATTCCTGCAAATTCGCAGTACCATGACAAGGTGGTGATGGGGGGGATGGGAATCATATCAGCAGATCGACCGGGAGGCATTCATGACGATCAAGGAAAAAATCGAAGGCGACGTGGCGGTTGTCTCTCTCAAGGGAAATGTGATGGGGGAACCCGAGACGGAAAAAATTCGTGAGAAAGTGTACGGTCTCTTGCAGGAAGACTTCAAAAAGGTTGTGTTCGACCTCAAAGGCGTTCGATGGATCAGCAGCACGGGTCTCGGTACGATGATTGCAGCGCTCACGTCGGTGAAGACCAAGGGGGGCGACCTGCGGCTGGCGAGCGTAACGGAGAAGGTCGAAAGTCTCTTCGTCATCACGCAGCTCGTGAAGGTCTTTAAGACCTACGACACTGTGGACAGGGCCGTCGCGAGCTTCAAGTAACCTCACCTCGCATCGGGAGGCGTGAATGCCTAGACCCGAGGGTGTTTCCATCCCGCCGGCCGGTTTCCCCCGCCGATTCATGTGGTATCATCGGGACGAGATCCAGGTTCTCGTGGTGTTCGTCGTTATCATCCTCTTCTTCTCCCGTTCACAAATACTTTCGCTCGACCTCGCCGGCTTTGTCGTCCTCGCGTTCGTCCTTGGATACCTCTACCGGATCGGCAGTTCACGATACCGGCTTGGACAACTCAGGGGAATCACCCGCGAACTCTACGAACGGGCCGAAAATTTTCTCACGCTCGACTCGCCCTCCCGTTCCCGCCTCTTCATGGCCAAATTGTCGGTCGTCGTCGTCGGCGCGCTCCTGCTCCATCGGGTCGACCTCATGCGCCGCGACGCGTCGTTTGCTACTCCGACCGATGTCTATTGGATTCTCTTTCTCTCGTGGTACCTGCTTCTCTGGCTTGCGATCGTCTGGTACTTTGTCCGCCGTGCCCTCCGGTCTGCCGGAACCCCGTCGTCTTCCGACGCGTTCCTTCAGAATCTCACCGCGAGCATCTTCTTCTATCACGGCCTCCCCACCCGGCTGCGAGTCGTTACCTTTGGCCTCGGCCTTGCGCTTGGAGGAATTCCCTCGTATTTCGCGGCCCAACTCCGGCCGGAACGCCCGATCGATTCGCTGTTACCGTATCTTCTCATTATCCCGGTCATTGCGCTCTCGCTCATCGGCGTCGCCGTCGTCCAGCATTCCGCCGGTGTCGCCGAGGAACTCCGCTCGTGATCGTCCTCCTTCTCGTTCCCGCTGCGCTGATCTGGACCCTCGCCCGCATGCGGCAACGGGCGCTCAAAGGCGTTCAACCCGAATGGTTCGTTCTCGCGAGCGGAATCGCGGCGTGGGTGCTCGTCGCGTCGCTGGGCTGGAGCGCCTTCACGATCGGCAATCTCATCGTATCGATGATGACGATCGGCGTCCGGCGGGGAGCAGAAATCCTTGCAACCCTGATGGGCATCTTCATGTACATCGCCCTCTATATTAAAGTCCGGCAGTCGAGTGATTCGATGTACATCAATGACTTCTTGATGAGCTCGCTGCTCTTTACGCCATTCAACGCGCCTGGCAAGGATATCTTCGAAGAGTTGGAGCGACAGGAGATCAGGAAGATTCACCGCGAAACGACGGGAAGAGACGTCGATGAAATGATCGAGAAGAAAAAACCCATCCCTCACACAGAAACCGAACAGGCGCGAAAGGAGATCGAACGCCTCCGGGCTCAACCGGTCCGCCCGGCACATTTTGATTCGGAAATCCGGCAGTTGCAGGCCGGAGAAGAGGTGGAAGTCTCAGACCTGCTCCTGTATCTTGCCTCGAAAAAGCCGCGCCACGACCTCTATCGCCATTGTTCAAACGCGCGAATCAGTCCGCCGAAGAAAACGATGTCTCTCTCCGTGCAGTTTCCGTCGCTGTTAGCGGGCATCGAACTGAATGCCGACCGGCTCCACCGGGCCAAGCAAGACCTTTATGAATTTCTCCAGGCATTCAACACTGAGGAAGCTCTCAAGCCGTACCGGCCATTTTTCTCCGCGTTCGACGTGACATGCTCGCGGGTCGAGGCCGACAGCTTCGACCTTCCGGCGAAAATTCCATTTATGACAATAGAAATTGACGCTGCCGAGCTTCGCAAACGTGAGAACTCGTTCTTCAGCGTCGCCGACCTGCACACCATCGCGAGAGTGACGATGCAGGAAAAAAAGCCGTAAATTAGATTGAACTTTCCGAGAACAGAATGCCTCGCCTGCCCTGCAAGATCTTCCGATTAACCTTCGCCTCAACCTTAAGCTTAATCCTCCTCCTGGGCTCCGCTCCCGCCCAGCCCTCCGTTCGGGCGGACGCCTCGCTCCTTGAACAGTCCGGCAAGTTTGCAGAATCCGAACGGGTCCTGCGCGATGCCCTCAAGTCGAACGATCTTCCCGTCGTCGAGCGCAAGCGGCTTGAGTTCGAACTCGACCGGCTGAACCGCATCAGGCTCGACTTCACCCTCACGGAGGATCAGCTCTTCGGCGTGCTTCAAAAATCCGTGAAGGAGCTGACGCGGGATGAGTTCGATTCGTGGGTAAAGGAGGGGCGATTTGAAGGGAGGGTCATCGACGGGACGATGTACTATGTCGGTGTCAGCAGGAGCAATTTGTTCTGGCGCTATCCGGATGCTGCGGCGCGAAGGATCGGCCCCGTCGACCGCTCGGCGTTTGAAAAAAGTGTGTGGGAGGATTGCGTTGCGATCGAAAAGGCCTCGCGCGAAGAGGGCAAACCGTATGTCCTGCCGAAGCGGTTCGACACGAAGATGGTGGTCAAGGTCAGGCCGAACGCCGTACCGGCAGGGGAACTGGTCCGCGCATGGATACCGATTCCTCGAAGCTATCCGTACCAGCGCGATTTCAAAATCGTCGGGACGTCGCCCCCCGTTCAGACGGTCGGAGCGGACGAGAGCCCGATTCGCTCGGCATTTTTCGAACAGAAGGCGTCGGCGGACAGGCCGGTGGAATTCAAGATCGAGTATACGTACGTCCACGACGGCGTCCGGTTCGAGTTGGACCCGGCGAAGGCCGAACCGTCCGGAGTCCTCGACGCCGCAGTTCGGAAATTCACGGAGGAGGGGCCGCACGTCGTCTTCACGGACCGTGTGAAAAATCTGTCCGCGCAAGTGGCGGGGAACGAAACGAATCCTGTTGTCATTGCCCGGAAGTTTTATGATTGGTTGACGGACAACGTGAAGTACAGTTACGCGCTCGAGTATTCGACGATCCGGAACATCAGCGATTACTGTCTGACAAACATGTGGGGAGATTGCGGCGAGGAGTCGTTACTCTATATTACGCTGTGCCGATACAGAGGAATTCCCGCCCGGTGGCAGTCGGGATGGTTCACGTTTCCCGGCGGCAAAGTGATCCACGATTGGGCGGAAATTTACATCCGGCCGTGGGGATGGGTGCCGGTCGACCCGTATATGGGAATTCTCGCGGTCCGATACTTTCAGGGGCTCACCGGGGAACAGAAACAGGAAGTCCGCCGTTTTTACTTCGGCGGGCTGGACCAATACCGCGTCGCGGCAAACGGGGATCATTCGCAAACGCTCGACCCTCCAAAGCGCTCGATGCGGTCGGACGACGTCGATTTTCAACGCGGGGAGGTGGAATATGGAGAGACCAACATATACTTCGATAAGTACTCGTACGACCTGGAGATTCAGGAAATCGAAGCTTCACCCTGAGCGAACTCTGTGGTGCCTGACGATTCTCCTTCTCGCCGGCTGTTCCACGGTTCCGTCTGTGGACGAGGCTTCGTCCGTTCCGCGCCTCGTCGAACAGACTCCTCTTCCCCCCTTCACGATGGCGATTGCGACAGATGCACCGAAGCTCGAGATTCAGCTCGACATCGACGCAGCCGGAGGCGTCACGCTGGCGCAATTCGTCCGGGGTACGGGCGATACGGCGTGGAACGCGGAAGCGCTCCGCAGGATTCTCTCGTGGAAATTCATTCCTGCGATGATGGGGCAGAAGCCCGTCCCTACGACAGTCCGGTTCCCGATTCACCTCCAGTTCCTGGACCCCATTCTTCTTTCCCTTTCCGAGATAGAGTGCGACACGCGTGACTGCATCGACTCCGCGTATGATGCGGTCCGGCGCGGTGAGGAGTTTGACTCTGTTGCGTTTCGGTATTCCGGAGCCAAAACTGCGGTGGAGGGTGGAAGGATCGGCTGGGTCGATGTGCGAAGATATCCCGCCGAGATACGGGAACGGTTGATGACGCTCAGAAAGGGAGAGGTGAGCCCGCCGATGACTCTCGGGGCGAAATACGTGATGTTTAAGGTGATGGGGAAGGGGAGATAAGGGGGCGGGCGCAAAGAACGCTCGCGATTACATTTGGAAGGTGAAAGCTGTTCGCGAGCCGCCAAAAGCCAGGCGCTGACAGCTGATAGCCGATTGCTGAGAGCTGCTCCACTTCGTTTGACTCTCTCCACTTCCTTCGATAGTTTGTCTCTCCGTCTTCTTTCGCGATTCTCTTAATGCCCACGCTTCTGCAACGCGACACCGATCTCCCGTTTCCTGACCAGCTCATCGTCACCGCCTCTGCGGGATCGGGAAAAACGAGAACGCTGACCGACCGGTTGGCGCAGTTCCTCGTCTCTCCGCATGTCCATCCCCGGAAGCTGCCGAACATCCTCGCCGTGACGTTTACGAACAACGCGGTGCGGGAAATGAAAAAGAGAATTCTTGAGCTCCTCAAGCTCGTCGCCCTGGGCGACCCGGGAGGGATCGCACGATTGGAAGGGCTTGTCGACCTGCAGCCGGGCCGGCTCCAGCTCGAGGCGGGCACCGTCGTCGAAACGATCCTGGATTATTACGGGGATTTCCAGATCCAGACCATCGACAGTTTCCTCATTCAAATCTTTCGCGCGTCCGCCCTCGAGATGGGGCTCTCAAACGATTTTGAGATCAAGCTCGACGACACATCCCTCTTTCACGAATCATTCGACCGCTATATCCTGTCGCTGGACGAACCGGCTCTCGAACTTTTGGGTGGAAAGGCGGAGGCGCTCGAAGAGCGTGAGAATGCGAAGGCAAGGTATCTGTGGGACCCGGTTCAACGGATGCGCGATGAGGTGATGAAGATCTACAAACAAGTCCTCCATCGGTTCACCCCGCTGGCTGCAAAGGACCGCACGCCGGCGATCCGGAAGCTGACCGGGAAACTGGTGGATGAAGTCGCGGCTCTTGCCAAAGATATGGACCGGCTGGGGTTGAAACAGAAGCGTGAATTCGAAAAGTACCGCGAAGCGGCGAAGCAAAAGGACCTTGCGCGGCTCTGTTCCCTCGGTTCGTTCGACCCGCTCTATGCCGCGGACGAGCGGTCGCTCGCCCCGAATGTGAGAAGGGAGATCGGGCGGCGCACGGAGCGGATCGGCTTGTTGCGGCAGGAGGGAATTCGTCTGCGCGCGTATCAGCATTACCAGCCGGCGGCAACATTATTGCTGGAGCTTGAAGACAGCATGAAGGAAGTGAGACGGTCGTCCGGCTCGATCGAGATCGGCGCTCTGACCCGAATCCTGGCTCATTTTGTGCGTGAGAATCAAGCCCCGGAAATCTACTTCAATCTTGGAGAGCAGATCCTGCACTACCTGATCGATGAATTCCAGGACACCAACCCCCTCCAATGGGAAACGCTGAAACCGCTCGTTGAGAATTCGCTCGGCACGACGGGAACGCTCTTCATCGTCGGCGATATGAAGCAATCGATCTTCGGGTTCCGCGGCGCCGACTGGCGAATCATGAAGCAGTTGCTCGAAAAGGATGAGTTTCCGTCGGCTCCGAGAAGAGTTCTCGAACTGCACGAAAACCACCGGTCGGGAGAAAAAATCGTCCGGTTCAACGAGCGGGTTTTTAAGGAGATCTTGCCGGAAACGTTGTCCGAATCCGTGACGCACCCGAGCGGGCTTGCGACATACAAACAAGAGCCGTCTCCGGAGCAAAAGGGACGCGGCTATGTTGAGGTCTCGTTCTTCGACCGGGATTCCGACGACGGAGACCGCCCCGAACGACAAAAGATCATCGAGATCGTCCGGGATTGCATCGCCCGGGGGTTTCGTTATCGCGACATCGCGCTCATCACACCGAATAATGCGAATGTCGTCGAAGTGAGCAGTTGGTTGAGCAAGGAATCGATTCCTTTTCTTTCGCACAGCGGACTCGACATCCGGTCGAGGAAGGTGGTCGCGGAGCTTCTCGCCCTCCTTCGATTTCTCGATTCTCCGGTCGACGACCTTTCATTCTCAACATTCATCCTGGGCGACTTGTTTGCGGCTGTTCTTGGATCCGACAACCTTTCGATTCCGGCCCGGGAGTTGTCCAGATTCCTCCTCCACCCTCGCGGTGCCGCCGGATACCCGGGAGCGACGTATACCCGATTTCGGGCTTCGTATCCCGATTTATGGAGAAAATATTTCGAACAGTTGTTCAAGACGGCGGGATATCTCCCTCTGTATGACCTCACGTCCTCCGCCATCAAGAAATTCAGGGCATTCCAGCTCATGCCCGGCGAGGAGGGAGCGCTCGCAAAATTGCTTGAAGTCGTCAAGAGGTT
Organism: Bacteroidota bacterium; assembly: GCA_035499415.1. GTDB lineage: Bacteria > Bacteroidota > Ignavibacteria > UBA10030 > UBA10030 > DATJYV01. The sequence continues at coordinate 10,250 of DATJYV010000203.1, read as the reverse complement.
CGAGGACGCGGGAGAAAACGGGCTCCGGGAATTCGTACGCTCTGATGAAGAGGGCGAGGAATGGAAACTCGCGCTGCCGCGCGAAACCGACGCCGTTCCGCTGATGACGATTCACAAGGCAAAGGGACTTGGTTTTCCCGTGACCATGGTGCTCCTCTATGATGGGCGCGACCGGAGTACGGGATTCGAAATAGAAGAGAAAGACGGAAAACTGCACATCCTCCACATCACCCAGGCGGAACGGAAGGCAGACGAAGATCTTGCAAAAATCTACGATGAGGGGCGGGATCGGCGGAAGGTGGACAAACTCAATCAGCTGTACGTCGGGCTCACTCGCGCGGAGGTCGAAATGTACGTCCTGAGCATCCGGACGAACGAGAAGGAGGGGACTTCGTCCTTGCTGCCCCGCGAGGGATTCGGTCCGGCGGCGAAACCTCCGGTCGTGCAGCTGCATCGGCCGGAATCGCGGCTCGGGGAGACCGTGCACCACGCACATGAAGGCGGTTTTCCGGGAGCGAAGGAGACGGTGGTGTCGCGCAAAGATGTACAGCGTGGCGAGTTGATCCATGCAGTACTCGCGAAAATCGAGTATTGGGACCCGGAGACGGCGTCGGGATTAGGTTCAACCGTCTCGGAATTGTGCAAGGCAATGCAGGTCGATGTGAACGAGCGGGAGACGGTCGGAATAATCCGGAGATTTCTCGAAGACGGGTCGGTCGGTCCTCTCTTCAGCCGGAACGCGGAGGGCATTCCGCCATTTCGCGAACAGGAATTCGTTTCGGAGTCGGGCGAGTTGTTCCGGATGGACAGAGTCATCCTCTCCCCCGGCGCCGTCACCGTGGTCGATTTCAAGACCGGGAAGATGGACGGGGAGCATGAAAACCAAATCGACGGGTACATGAGGGTTCTCCGGCAGATCTATCCCGGCCGCACCGTCCGGGGGATGCTGGCGTATTTGGACCTGAACATCACGAAGACGTTTTGATGAACTGCCGCATTCTCGCACACGGGCAGAACGCGATCGAAGAAGTGGCGTCTGCGCTCGCCGGCACCGCCGGCGATTATCGCCGGTCCCTGGTCCTCTTCCCGGGCAAGCGCCCTGCGCACGTACTTCGGAAACTCCTGGCCGAACGCAGCGGCCGGGCGTTCATCCCGCCGCGCATCAACTCATTCGACGAATTTGTTGCGTACGTGCTCGACGAGCATGTCCACGAGCGCCCGACGAAGCTGAGCGACCTCGACGCGGTCGCCTTGCTGTATCACGTTCACCGATCCTTGAAAAACAGAATTGGCGAAAAGCACTTCACCGACCTGCAGAGCTTTCTTCCGCTGGGTTTCTCCCTTTTTGCCGAACTCGAAGAGCTCCGCATGGCGGAGGTCTCGGCGCAGCAGATTCGGCAGCATCTCGGGGCCGCTCCCTACAGCCGGTATCAGCTCTTACCGGTGTATTACGAAAAATTTTACGCGGCGGTCGGGGCGTCGTCGAAGTGCACGCGGTCGATGCAATACGAAAGAGCGGCAAACGCATTTAACGCTCTCGAGCTCACGGAGTTCGACACGTGCGTGATCGCGGGCTTTTACGCTCTCACGCCGCTCGAAAGAAGGATCTTCCGCGGCGTGGCGGAGCGTCTCAATGCGACGGTTTTCTTTCAGGAAGGCCCCGGCCTCGACAAACAGCTCGACCTCCTGGGCGTCGTCGCGGCGCGGCCGAACGAAGAGCGTTCGAGCGCTCCGCAATTCCATTTCTATAAGGCCGCCGACACGCACGGGCAGGTATTCGTCCTGAACGACAAGATTCGCGCATTGAAGGAAAGCGGAGCGCAGCCCGACCCGGGAACGGTTGTCGTATTGCCGGCCGCGGAAGCGTTGTTCCCCGTCGTTCGCGAACCGCTGGCTCTCCTCAATCCCGAAGAATACAACATCTCTCTCGGCTACCCGCTCTCGAGAACGCCGCTCTACGGCTTCTTTCTGAACCTTCTCAATCTTCATCTGTCCGCGACCGGTGAATATTTTTCTGTCTCTTCCTATGTCGCATTCATCCTGCATCCCTACGTCAAGAACATTCGCTGGCAAGGCCGAAGCGATGTGACGCGAACGCTGCTTCACGCAATCGAGAGCCGGCTCCAAAAGCAACGCTCGAAAGGACGCATCGCACTCGCGGAGATTGAGTCGGCGGCCGACCTCTTTACAGCCGTTGCCGATTCGGCCTCCGACGGCGCCGCGCAGGTGCAGGCCGAAGAGATCCGCGTGCATCTCCACCGGATCCACGAGGAGACGATCCGGAAGTTGACGGACGTGCGGCGGGTCGGAGAGTTCGGCGAGCGATGCGCCGACATCCTTGAATTCCTCCGCCGCGAGAGCGGGGCGGGAGACTATCCGTTCTTCGGGCAGACGGCCGAAAAATTTCTGGAATCTTTTTCGTCCATGTCCGCTTCGCTTCTGGGGCAAGAGAAGCTGAGCGACGTGGAGGGGCTCGTGTCGTTCTTCCGGAGCGCGGTCAGCCAGCTGGAGATCCATTTTCCCGGCACGCCGCTCCGGGGGCTCCAGGTCCTGGGTCTTCTGGAAACCCGGAATCTTCCGTTCGAACGGGTGTTCATCCTCGACGCGAACGACGACGTCCTCCCCGGGCATCACGGTTCGCATGTTCTCCTCCCGGACCAGCTCCGGACGAAGCTGCAACTGGAAACCTCGCATGACCGGGATGTGCTCGCAGAGTATTATTGGAATCTTCTCATCCGCGGGTCGAAGGAGGTTCACATTTTCTTTTGTGAAGATGAGAGGCGGGAAAGAAGCCGGTTCGTGCAGAAGCTCCAGTGGGAACTGGAGCAGGAGGCAGGAGCGCTGATCGACGAGGAATCGCGGATTCAAACCATCCAGTACAGGGTGAATCTCTCGAACCTTCCCCCGAAGCCGGTTCCAAAAACAGAAGAGACGATCGACCGCCTTCGGTCGATGAAATTTTCGTCCTCGAAGCTGGACGAATACCTCCGGTGTCAGATCAGGTTTTATTACACGTACGTCCTCGGGTTGCGGGAAGCGGCGGATGTTGACGATGAATTCAATGCGATGGATGTCGGAAATCTCGTCCACAGGATTCTCGGCGAATTCTTCCGTGGCAAGATCGGGAAGGTGATGAAAGAATCGGACGTGGAAGCGAAAGAGATTGAGCGGATTGCGGATCGTCAGTTCCGCGAAACGCTTGGCGACCGGCCGGCGGGAGAACTCCAATTGCTCATGCATCAGGTAAAGAGGCAGTTGAGGAATTTTCTGGAATATTACCAGGTCCCGGCGGTCGCGAAAAACGCGATAACGATAGAGGACGTGGAACGGGAAATATCCGTTGAGAAGGAGGGGTTCATATTTGAGGGGAGACTGGACCGGATCGAAAGGCGGGATGATGCGATTCGCATTCTGGATTACAAGACGGGGAAGCGTCCGTCCGGCCCGGCGGTGGACTTTGAGAAGCTCAAGGCACCGCCGGAGGGTTCGTGGAAGGATGCGGTGAAATCATTTCAACTGCCGATGTATCAATTTCTGTATGTCGAACACAACCACGTATCACCGGCCTCGGTAATCCCCGCATATCTCTATCTCGGGCAGAATCGCATAAACGACTCCATCGAGGTGGGAATGGATGCGAAAGGGTTGAGCGTGGATGAGATGTACCAGTCTTCGGAAAGAGCTCTTCTCTCTGTGGCGCGCGAGATCACTGATGAGACCAAACAATTCGTACCCCCCGAGCGACTTCAGGATGAATGTCCGCGCTGTCCGTTCAACGCGATCTGTGGAACGCAGTGGGTGAGAACGTGGAAGTTCAGCGAATAGCTATTAGCGGTTGGCGTTCACTGCAATCACGACTCGATTGAAGCGGGAGAACGAATTTTGTATATTTCGGCGTGAAACGACGGGCAAAATCTTCCGTTCGACAATCGAAAATTTGCGCGTCTAGCCGAGATTCTGATTTTCTCCGTTCAAGCTATTCGCTCAGTGCCACGAGCTGCATCCCTGCGGGCGTAATTCAGCGGTAGAATGCCAGCTTCCCAAGCTGGACGTCGCCGGTTCGATCCCGGTCGCCCGCTCTGTAATTTGAGTAGAAAAGCCCCCTTTCGCTCTGCATAACCCACTGAAGAGTGAGGGTGGTTACTTCAGTGGTTACCAACTGCCTCCTTTGAATGGAGGCATTTGTGTTTATCTCCGAACGAAACAGGACATCTCTGCCCGTCTCATTAATCTCAAAAAACGAGACATTCTGCCGCCAAGAAAAAAGCCCCGGCAATTGCCGAGGCTCGATGATGGGATTCTGGAAGGAACCCTCAATCTGCTTCAGGGAAATTGATCGTCGTCTTCACGCCCGGCTCTGAGTTGTCAATCGTCAGAACACCATCATAGATGTCGCAGATCTTCTTGACGAGCGCGAGTCCAAGGCCTGGTCCTTGCTGTTCATTGCGATTGCGGTCAAACTGGACAAACGCCCCGATGCTTTTGATTTGTTCCTCGCTCATTCCCCTGCCTTGATCTTCAACGGAGATGATGACCCGGCCGGAACCGACAGCGGTGGATACCAAAACCTTCGTCCCCTTTTTCGAGAACTTGAGCGCATTGCTCAGGATCTCCTCCGCAACTTTCGATAGATGCGATTCGAGAACTCTTACCCTCCCGTCCACCAGAGAAGTCTGAACATCTTCCTTCCTCTGAGTCTCGAAACCGAGAGATTCAATAACCTGACCGAGAATCACCCCCACAGCCGCGGAGGATGACCGCAGCGCCTTGATGCGCTCGGGGCTCGCGAGTTCTGTTTCGAGTTCCGTGAAGAGAAGCATTCGCTCAACAAGTTTGTGGAGCCTCGTCGCCGATTTGTGAATGTGCGAACCAATGTAGACCGTTTCCTCGGATGACAGGCCTTGTGTCTGCTGAAGAATTTCAGAGAAACCCAATATCCCCGTGAGGGGAGTTCTAAATTCGTGCGGGAGTGCCAGCGTCATGCTCCTTCGAAGTTCATCCAGGCGTTTCTGAATCTTGTCGCGGACCATCTGATGTTTGTTCAACCGTAATTCCACCGCTGTGACCAGGTCTTTTGCCTCAAACGGCTTTGTGATGTAATCGTCAGCCCCAAGCTGCATTCCCTCCCGTTGGGACGACCGCTCCGTTTGTCCTGTGAGAAAAATAAAGGGGATATCGGACGTGCGTTCGGATTTTCGGAGTTCCTTCAACAATCCGAATCCGTCGAGTTTCGGCATATGCACGTCGCACACAATCAGGTCCGGAGTGTCGGACGTGATCCGCTCGAGCGCTTCGATTCCATTGCCCGCCTGGCTGACTTCATAATCGGTCGACTGGAGAACCTGAGCAATCGAGGAACGCATTCCCTCCTCATCATCAACCACAAGAATTCGCTTCATCTGAGACGATCCATCCGTGTGAGCACCCGCGGCTGGTTCACGCTGATCCCTCCGCTTGTCCACCCCCATGAAGGAGCTCGTGAATTGCAATCAATAGTTGGTCGGCAGTAAACGGTTTTGACAGGAACCGGTAATTAATGAGTTCGGCTCGTCTTTGTGCGATCTCACCGGGCGTGCCGCTTGTCAATAAAATTGCGACATGTGGGTCGGTGTTTCGCAGTATTTGGACCAGGTCGACTCCCCCCATTCTTGGCATACTTACGTCGGACACGACAAGCGCAATTGATCCCTTGGGCTCCCGATTGAAGAGAAGCGTTGCTTCAACTCCGTCCGTGGCCGTGAATACTTTGTAGTTATAGGCTTCGAGCGTCTCCCGGGCGATGTGGAGCACCGATTTCTCATCGTCGACGACGAGAATGGTTTCGTCATTCCCCGGCGGAATCGTGCGTTTGTCATCTTCTTCGGCGGCAGTCTGGTCGCCTTGAAGGGCGGGGAAAAAGATTTTGAACGTCGTTCCCTTCCCAACCTCCGTTTCAACTCTGAGGAATCCCTTGTGTCCGCGCACGATTGCATTGACGGTCGAAAGTCCCAACCCCGTTCCCTTTCCAACTTCCTTCGTCGTGAAAAACGGGTCGAAGATCTTCGACCGAACCTCTTCCGGAATGCCGGTTCCGGTGTCGGCGACGGCCAGGCAGACGTACTCTCCCGCTGCGGCGTTCGGCTGGTCCTGGAGGTCCGGCATCCCCAGACTCTCCACCGATGCAGAGATGCGAATCAAACCTCCGGACGGCATCGCATCCCGTGCGTTGACGCACAGGTTGAGCAGGATTTGATGGAGTTGCGTGGAATCTCCGAGGATTGCGGGGAGGTCTTTAGGAATATCAATCCGAATAGTCACGGCCTTTGGAAACGTTTGGCGGACGAACGATTGAATTTCGCTCACGGCGTACCGGAGTTGTTGCGGGCTGAACTCCTGCTCACTCCCTCGCGCGAATGCGAGGACCTGCTTGACGATTTCACTTCCCCGTTTGGTGCTGCTCCGGATCGTCTCCAGCATCTTCGCGGCGGAGGAGTCGGTGAGTTTCCGCTGGAGGACATCGATGCTCAGCAGGATCGGTCCGAGGACATTGTTGAGGTCGTGTGCAATCCCGCTCGCGAGACTCCCGATGCTGTCGAGTCGCTGGGTCCGGCGCAGCTGTTCTTCCAGCTGTCTGCGTTCGGTCACGTCTCGGCCGATCCCGAGCGAGCCAATGACTTTGCCGTCGCGAGTCTGCGGCACCGAGCTCAGTTCGACGAGCACGAACGAACCCGTCTTGGTCTTCACGCGAACCTCGTCGAGCGTGAGCGCCTCTCCGGCGATAGTTCGCTTGAACCGATCGGCGAGTCTCGGAACATCGTCCGGATGGATCACATCCATGAACGGTTTCCCGATCCACTCTTCCCGCTTCCAGCCCGTCGCCGATTCGAATGCAGCGTTGATCGAGGTGAAGAGCCCGCCTGTGGAGACGGTGTAAATCGCGTCGCGGGCTGATTCGACAAGCTCGCGGTACTGTACCTCCCGCTCCCGGATCAGTGCCTCTGTTTGTTTCCGTTCCGTAATGTCCTGCATCGTTCCCAGAAGTCCCCCGATTGATTTGTGCTCGTCGCGGTAGGCCCTTCCGCGGACAACGACATGCCGTCGTTCGCCGTCGGGCCTGATAATCTCAAGCTCGAGCTCGTACGGATCTCCTGCCTGCAAAGCGCGCGCGACCGCTTGCTGGAGGAGTGCATAACTTTCCGGCGTGTAAAGCTTCGCGCGGTCCGAGTTTGAAGGGGCGCCGTGCGCCGGATCCCATCCGGTGATGCGGAACATTTCATCGGACCAGACCGTCACGTCGGTTTGCGCATCCCAACGGGAACTTCCGGTCATGGCGACCTGCTGTGCTTCTTTCAGCTGACGTTCACTTTCCCGGAGATTTTCTTCCGCATGTCTCCGCTCTGTAATGTCGCGAATAATACCTTGGTGGAACCGTTTGCCCCCGAGGTCGATCTCCCTCGAACTGATCTCCACCGGAAATAACGAACCATCCTTTCGCCGGTGAATGGTTTCGTAGATTGAGCCGCCGGACGCACGCGCCTTCTCGACGTCGCGGTCGAAGGACGTACGTGCCTCCGGGGGGCGAAGCTCCCGCTTGTTCATGCCGATTAATTCGCCGTAGGTATATCCATATGCGCTGACAGCCCTGTCGTTCGCCTCGACGATAAGGTCTGCCGAATCGATCAAAATAATAATGTCATTTGCATACTTTCTCAGATTATCAAACTGTTCGCCGATCAACCGACGCTCCGATTCGAGTCGGTATTGTCGACGGTAGAACAAGGCGCTGTTGTTCTGCCACAGAAATCCAACTCCTCCGCCGGCTCCGAGAATGAGAAAGACCACGAGTAATCCTATGCTCCAGTTGTTTTTTCTCAACGGTTCAAAGATCTCTTCTTCATCTTCTTTCACAATCAGGTACCATGGGAAGTCCTGCACCTGCTGGACTGCGGCAAAGACCGGCTCCCCTCTGTAGTCGATGTCACGCATGATTTCTTCATGCCCCTCAAATGGAAATGCAGAGAGTCGCGAACGGGAGATCGGGATGAGTTTCTTTGTCTGGTCGTGGAGTCCAAACCGGGGCTTCGTCAGAAATATCACCCCCCCCTCCTGGATGCGGATCAAGTCGGATTCCGACGTGCGGCTCTGAACGGGCCAATTCTGAACGAGCGGGAACAGAAGACGGTCCGGGTCAATCTGCAAAAGGAGCACACCGAGGAGTGTCGTCCCGGCGTGGTTGAATACGGGACTGAGCAAGTCGAGCCGGAATTGTTCCCTCCCAGGAATTTCGTGAAGGTCGGAAAAGAGAGTCCTTCCCGTCTGCGCAGAAGAGTCAAAGAGCGATGCAAAATTATCGGATGCCCAGGTCTGGAAAAACTCGCCTGCCTGGACGATGGGTCTCCGAATCGGATCGAACAACACAATGCCGCTGTATCCATAGTTCTTCTGGACAGACTCAAGCCACTGTGCGAGATCCTTGTGAAGATTCTTGTCGGAGGGGTTCGAAAGAGAGCGCTGGAGGATTGCGCTCACCGAGAGATTCTCGGAAAGCACATGGGCATCCCCGAGTCGTTCACGCTGCCAGTCCTTGACCTGTGACACCTTGAGTTTCGCAATATTGAGCAGCTCCGCTTCAGCGGACCTTGCAATCTCCGCAGATTGGTACTTGGAGTAGAAATATCCGGATACAATAAGGCCGAGAGAAAATACGAGGAAGATCGCGATGAGAATCGTCGGCATCCTACGGGGTTCTTCGGCCTTTTCTTCAGCGCCCGCACTCGAAGAGGATGTTGATGGGCCGAGCCCCTTCTTAAAGAGGAAAACAATTGCGGCGACGAATGCGAAGAACAGAACGTGGGCAACGAGGCGTGTCTGAACAGTCTGGCGGATAATATCCGTTGGGAGAAGTGCATTCGCCTCTGCGTACGCGACCACGATCTCTGTAACGACACACAGAGCCGCTGTGCCCAGTGCGGGTGTTACCCCGAGAAGCAATCCAGCGGAAAGAAACACGACAATGTAACCGACAAACGCCGGCGCTGCTGTTCCTCCTCCGGTCACTGAAAGTGCTGAGACGACCAACCAAAATAGGAAGACAAACAAGTAGGCGGCTCGACGCGCCTTGCCTCGGTAGATAAGTGGAAAACAAACGAATCCGGAGACAGCAACAAACACCACGATCCCCAGAGCACGTATGAGGTTTGCAGGAAGAAGGATCGAAACGACGGCGGCGAATGCCAAAGCGATGAGGAGAGCAAACCAGAGGAATCCGTGAAGCAGTCTGGACTCGCGGTCCAGTTCTGGGTCTTGAAAACTTGGCGGGAAGAATACTTGCGGCAGTTTCATGAATCGCCCTATCCGACGTGCTCAGTTAGCCTGCCAATACGTCGTTCGCAATCGGAAAGTAGTTATTTCCTGCAAGGATGGCAACAGAGCGATAAGTTCTTGCCCTATCAGAGGGATTCTCATAACTCGTCTCACCGACGCGAGTAAAATCCCGGCGCGTGAGCAACGACGGCGAATCAGCTCCACCGCGATTACCCGCTCAGCAATACCGTTTCAACCACGCCATCAATTTCACGCTCGCTTAATTCCTTCGGCTTTCTTACCCGCTGATCTTTTTGGCGGGAGCGACCGATTAGGCGGCGTCTTCTTCAACCCCAAGCCGCATTTCAATACGACGCTCCCAAGCGAGCAGTAGATAGCCGAATAAAATTGTCTGGGTGACGACCTCGGGGAGATGGGCTAGAAAAAGGTCAGAATTAAAGCGAGTCGTATAAACCCACGACTCGATTGCGCCATTGATGCCAATGATCGAACCGACCATAAAAAGAATACTGCCAACAACAAGGCCGCCCCAACGCTTCATGTCGAGCAACGCTCTTCGCAAAGGAAACAATACGAGACCGTGTAGGATACCTCTAACAATCTGAGCCAGGAAAAACCAGTGCATGACATGCTCACCATGAATATCCTGTAAACCGAGTGCGGTTTCATCATAGCGGTGCGTCAAGAATTGGAATGCCAGCGCACCAATCACCATATATGTAATGACGTGTAGCAGAGTGCTACGAAACACAAAACCGGCTAAAATTCGCAAGAAACTTCTTTTGGTGGATTTCATATTTTCGATGTGCTCAATGCCGCCTAACGTAGAAAGCTGAGCCACCGCCGACTCGCGGCGTGAACCGCGATAGCGGAACGGACAGCGCCAACCGGCGTTGGCTCCGGCGACTGGTTAGGCAGCGTCATACAATCTCATCTGTTTCCGAGCA
>DATJYV010000202.1:0-8485 GCA_035499415.1 Bacteroidota bacterium | reverse complement strand
TCGGTGTCCGGCTTCGTGCTCGGCTGCCTTCACGCGTTCGACGCCGACCACCTGACGGCCGTGACCGTTTTTGCCAGCAGAAGCAGAAGCCGGATGGCGGCGATCAAATTCGGAGTTGTGTGGGGCCTGGGTCACACGACCACCCTGTTCCTGCTCGGGGTTGCGACGGCAGCGTTCAAATTCGTCATCCCGCCGGCGGTGCAAACGGGTTCGGAGTTGTTCGTCGGTCTCCTGCTGATCGCGATCGGAATATGGGCTCTGAGCCCGGTCCGCGTCGGAAGACAGATTCGTATCCATCGACACGAACACGACGGCGTGGAGCATGCGCACGTTGTTTCGGATGAAGAAGGCGGGAGCCGATTTCACCATCATTCAATGTTTGCCGTCGGCGCCGCTCACGGGTTCGCCGGCACGGCGGCGGTCATGGTGATCGTCCCTCTCACCATCGCAGAATCCCTCATCGCGGTCGTCGCCTATCTCATACTCTTCGGCCTCGGCACCATCGTCGCGATGTCGATATTTGCGCTGACGGTCGGAACTCTTTCGGTCGAGGCAGAGAAACGCGGACTCGTGCCGTACCTTCGGAAATTTGCCGGCGGGACGAGCATCGTCGTGGGATGCATATGGATTGCCCTGGTCCTCCGGTAATGCGATGACGGGAGTGCGCCCGGAGGTTATCCTGTGTCTCGGCGGAGTCCTTCTGGCATCATGCTCCTCAAGCCGTCCGCCGGCCGCTCCGTCCTCCCTGCGGGTCATCACCATGAACATTCACCATGCAAAGGGGACGGACGGAAAGCAGGACATCGAGCGGATCTCGGCGCTCATCCGCTCGCAGGTGCCGGACGTCGTGGCGCTGCAGGAGGTCGACCGTGACGTGGGAGTGTTTGGGGAATCGGATATGATGACGATTCTTGCGGATGAAACGGGGTTTGCCTACGCGTTCGACGAAGTGGAAGTCCACGGCGGCGTGTCGACGGGGAACGCCATCCTGTGCCGCTATCCGTTCGTCGAGGAAAAACACTTCGCGCTGACGGCTTCCCGGTCGGCGAGGCCGCCCGGAGTGCTGGCAGTCGTCTTCGATGCGCTTGGAGCCGACATCGTCTGCGTCAGCACACAGATCGATTCTCAACTTGCGCCGCACGAGCAGGCCGTCGCGGCGGCGGAACTTCGGCGGGACCTGCGGCAGTTTCTTCCCCACCCGATCATCGTATGCGGGGATTTTCAGGCGGATGCCCGGAGCGAGGTCGTCGATTCGATGATGGTTGATATGAACGACGCATGGATTGACCGGGGTGCGGGCGCGGGTTTCACATTCCCCCTCCCGACGCCGACCCGGAGGCCGGACCACATTTTTTACGCTACCGGAGCCGGATTGGCACAGCTGCTGTCGCCCCTTTCCGCACGAACGGTTGAGACGACCTCCTCCGACCACGCACCGGTCGTCGTCGACTTCAGCATTTCACATTAGAACAGGAACCCTTTGCCATGCTGGACCTGAAATTTATCCGCGAACACGCCGACGAAGTACGAAAAGGGATTGAAGCGAAGGGGTTGACGGTGAATCTTGGAGAAATACTGAAACTTGACGAGCGGCGACGAACGTTGATTCAGGAAGGGGAAACGCTCAAGGCGAAGCGTAATGAGGCGACGGCGCACGTCGCGCGCATGAAATCACGGGGGGAAAATGCCGATGCGATCATCCGTGAAATGGAGACGACCAAGGCCGGAATTCAGGCGACCGACCGGGAACTGCACGATGCGGAATCAAAGCTTGACGCGCTCATGCTCACCGTCCCGAACATTCCCCATCCATCCGTCCCGGTTGGAAAGACTCCCGCAGAGAACCGCGAAATTCACCGTTGGGGCGACCCTCCTTCCGTCGACTTTCCGCTCAAGCCGCACTGGGAGATCGCAGAAAAGCTCGGGATCATCGATTTTTCCAGAGGCGCGAAAGTCTCGGGTGCCGGATTTCCGTTTTATGTCGGAAAAGGGGCAACGCTGGAGCGTGCACTCATTAATTTTTTTCTCGACCAGGCGACGGCCCGCGGATACCGTGAAATCTCTCCCCCCGTGCTCGTGAATGAAGAGAGCGCACGGGGAACGGGCCAGCTTCCGGACAAGGAAGATTTGATGTACACGGCGGATCGCGACGGCCTCTATCTGATACCAACCGCCGAAGTTCCCGTTTCGAATTTCCACCGCGACGAAATCCTCTCGGAGGGTGATCTCCCGGTACGCTACGCCGCCTACACACCCTGTTTTCGGCGCGAGGCCGGCTCCTACGGAAAAGACGTGCGGGGCCTGAATCGCGTGCACCAGTTCGACAAGGTCGAGCTCGTAAAATTCGTCCATCCTTCCTCGTCATACGATGAGCTCGAATCGCTTCGTCGCGACGCCGAGACGCTCCTTGAATCGCTCGGCCTTCCTTACCACACGCTGCTGATGTGTACCGGCGACATGGGATTTACGCAGACAAAAAAATATGACCTCGAAGTCTGGGCGTGCGGTCAAGGCCGCTGGCTGGAAGTTTCGTCGTGCAGTAATTTTGAGGCCTTCCAGGCGCGCCGGATGCGCGTTCGATTCAAACCCGGGAACGGCGGCAAGGCGGAATTCGTTCATACACTGAACGGCTCCGGTCTCGCCCTTCCGCGCGTTGTAGCCGCCATCCTCGAGCAGTACCAGACTCCCGAGGGCAAAGTGATCGTCCCCAAAATCTTGCATTCCTACACAAAGTTCGAGATCATCGGGTAGAATCCCATGAGACCGCTGCTGCGACTTCGCCCCTATCTCCTGCGCTATAAGAAGACCCTGCTCTGGGGCCTGGCGACCGTTGTCGGAAGCAACTTGTTTACCGTCGTCCAGCCCCTCATTCTCGGATACGCGGTCGACGAGTTGAAGCTCGGCATCCAGACTCACGTCTATGTCGCTTCCGATATTCTGCGGATGGCGGGGCTCATCGTCCTCTTCTCCCTCTGCGCCGGCATCCTGACGTTCCTCACGCGCCAGACCATCATCGTGGTCTCACGCCTCATCGAATTCGACTTGCGCAACGACCTCCTGGCGCACCTTCAAAAACTTTCATACTCGTTTTTTCAGAATACACCCACGGGCGACCTGATGGCGCACGCCACGAACGACATCGGTGCCGTGCGGAACGTTCTGGGTCCCGGGATCATGTATCCCTCCGACACGTTGCTGACGTTCACCATGGTCCTCACCATGATGCTGGTAAAGGACTGGAGCCTGACGCTGTTCGCTCTCATCCCGCTCCCATTCGTCTCGTACGCCGTCTACTATCTCGGAAAGATCATTCACGCAAAGTTCAACGAAAGGCAGGAGCAGTTCTCGCGCCTTACGACGAGGGCACAGGAAAATCTCTCCGGCATCCGGGTCGTCAAGTCGTACGTGCGCGAGAAGTTCGAGATCGATCGATTCCATGAGATGAGCTGGGACTACCTGAAAAAAAATCTGGTCCTGGCGAAAGTCCAGTCGATCATGTGGCCCCTGATGTTCGTCCTTGTCGGACTTTCGATGGTCATCGCAGTGTACGTTGGCGGGCTGCAGGTGATCGCGGGGACGCTCTCGATCGGAACGCTCACGGCATTCATCTCGTATCTCATCATGCTCATCTGGCCGATGATCGCATTCGGCTGGGTCGTCAACCTCCTCCAGCAGGGGGCGGCCTCGATGGCGCGGCTGACCGCGATTCTCGACCGGAAGCCGGAGATCGAAGACACGCCCATGACCGACAATTCCATCAGGACGATCGACGGCAGGATCGAATTCGAGGATGTGACGTTCACGCACAAAGAAGGGCTCGCGCCGACCCTGAAGCACATTTCGCTGACGGTCGAACAGGGGATGACGCTTGCGGTCATCGGCTACACGGGGTCGGGCAAGTCGACCCTGGTCAACCTCATTCCGCGGCTTTACGATATTTCATCCGGCCGACTCATGATCGACGGCCGGGACATCCGGAGCGTTCCGCTGGAGGTTCTTCGGTCGAACATCGGGTACGTCCCGCAGGAAACGTTCTTGTTTTCCGATACGATCGCCGAGAATATCCGGTACGGCTCGCAACATGCCTCCTCCGAGAGAGTCGAAGAAGCCGCTCTCATCTCGCAAATATCGAAGGACGCCGCCGAATTCCCGAAGCAGTTTGAAACGATGATCGGCGAGCGTGGGATTACGCTTTCCGGCGGCCAGAAGCAGCGGACGAGCATCGCCCGAGCCTTGACGCGCGAGCCGAAAATTCTGATCCTCGATGACGCGCTCTCGGCAGTTGATACCTACACCGAAGCAGAGATTCTGAAGCGCCTTCGGGAGTTCATGCGCGGCCGGACATGCATCATCATCAGCCACAGGATATCAACGGTGAAAGACGCCGACCTCATCATCGTCATGGACAATGGCCGGATTGTGGAACGCGGGACACATGACGAACTGGTGGAGATGAAGGGCATTTACGCAGACCTTAACGAAAAACAACTGTTGGAAGAAGAACTCGAGGCGATGTGAGGAGGGAAGAAAAAAGGGATAAATTAGAAAATTAGTAAAGCTATTTTGGGGGAAGATATGAATGAAACGATTTTATCGGGGAGAAAATCCTTGTTTGTGCTGTCAAGATCGTCAAACCGGCAGAAGGCGTGCGGCAAACGAAGATCCCGGCAAGGATTGCCGACCGGATTGTTCTGTCGGACACCTCAAGGGTTGCAACGCAGAAGAGGCGACAGCGGCTTCGAGCAGAGCCGACTTCGCGAAATGAATGAATACAGCTCTGCGCGAGGCACGATGAAATGGGTTACACCGCGAGGTCATCGGTTCCATTTTTTCCTTTTTCATTTTTGATTTTTGATTGATCATGACCGAAGAAGACATCCTCGGTAAAGCATACGACGCGCGGCTCATGCGGCGCTTGATCAAATATCTTCGGCCGTACCGCATGTATGTGGCTCTCGGGATATTCCTGAGTCTCGTCATCAGCGGCATGGAAGCCATCCGGCCATACTTCACGAAGATTGCCGTCGACCAGAACATCGCGCAGAAGGACAAGACGGGGCTCCTCGTCACGACATTGCTCTTCTTTGCGGTACTGATCGTTCGCGGATTCGTCCAGTACGCGAACGCCTACCTCACCCAGTGGATTGGCCAGCGTACGATCTTCGACCTGAGGATGGAGATCTTTACGCACCTGCAAAACCTCTCTCTGAAATTTTACGACCGCAATCCGATCGGCAGGTTGATCACCCGCGTAACAAACGACGTCGAGGTGCTGAACGAGATGTTCTCTTCGGGGATCGTGATGGTCTTCAGCGACATCTTCACCATCGCCGGCATCGTCTACTTCATGTTTTCCATGAACTGGATGCTGGCGCTTGTCTCGCTCAGCGCACTTCCTTTTCTTTTTTACGGTACGTTCCTGTTCCGGAAAAAGGCACGGGAGGCCTATCGCGACGTCCGCATTCAAATCGCCCGCATCAATGCGTTCATGCAGGAACACATCACGGGCATGCTGGTCGACCAGATTTTCAACCGGGAGAAGAAATCGTTCGACCGGTTCTCCGACATCAACGCTGCACACCGGGACGCCAACATCAGGTCGATTTTTTATTACGCGGTCTTCTACCCTTGCGTCGATATCATCGGCGCCGTCTCCGTCGGGCTGATCATCTGGTACGCGGGAGGGAACGCGCTGACCGGAACGGTCACGATCGGTACCGTCATGGCGTTCGTCCAGTTCAACGAAATGTTCTGGCGTCCCATCCGGGACTTATCCGAAAAATACAACATCCTGCAGACGGCCATGGCATCATCGGAGCGAATCTTTCAGCTCCTGGACGACCGGAACCTTCTGGAACTTCATCCGACCCCCGTCTCTCTCGGCCTCATTCGCGGCGAGGTCGAATTCAAACACGTCTGGTTTGCATACAACGCGCCTTCCGACGGCACGGCGTCTCCGGAATGGGTGTTGAAGGATATTTCTTTCAAGATCGAGCCCGGTCAAACGGTGGCAATCGTCGGCCACACGGGAGCCGGGAAGACGTCGATCATCAGCCTGCTGAGCAGATTTTACGAGATCCAGAAGGGGGAGATTTTCATCGACGGCGTCAACATTCGGCATGCCGACCCCGGGGATTTGCGCCGCCACATCGCCGTCGTTCTCCAGGACGTCTTCCTTTTCTCCGGGACCATCCAGGGAAACATCGACCTCGGCAGCGAGAAGATCGGAATCGACCGGGTCCGGCACGCGGCGGAAATCGTCGGCGCCGACCGGTTCATCTCGCGGCTCCCCGGCGGATACTCCGCGGAGGTCAAGGAACGCGGCGCGACCTTGTCGGTCGGACAGAAGCAACTCCTTTCGTTTGCCCGCGCCCTCGCCTTCGACCCGAGGATCCTCGTCCTCGACGAGGCGACTTCAAGCATCGATACGGAGACGGAGCTGCTGATTCAGGCGGCCATCAAGAAGCTGCTTCAAAACCGGACGTCGATCGTGATCGCTCATCGACTCTCGACCATCCAGAATGCGAATACCATCATCGTTCTCCATAAGGGGGAGATCCGCGAAATGGGGAGCCATCAGGAGTTGCTTGCGCACAACGGCATATACCGTCGACTCTACGAGCTTCAATACCGGGAGCAGGAGCTGAAGACTCAGGCGTGAATTCGCGTCTCACGCCGCATTTCCATCCCCCACTCCTCCCGCATTCCACCGACCGTTTCCTCTCTTGCAACTCCCTGCAGTCTTCTCTACCTTGATCCGAATCTCATCAACCCGCCTCTTCCATCACCCATGGCCGACCAAAAACGCGTCATAACGATCGAGCGCCACATCATCGAAGGCGAGCGGGCGCACCCCGGAGCTACGGGCGATTTCTCCGGACTTCTCCGGGACCTCACCCTTGCCATCAAGGTGATCTGGCGCGAAGTCAGCAAAGCGGGATTGGTGAATATCCTCGGAATGGTCGGGAGGGAAAACGTTCACGGCGAGGAGGTGAAGAAGCTGGATGTCTTCGCCGATGAAAAAATCTACCAGGCGATGGACCACGGCGGCCATCTATGCGTGATGGCTTCGGAGGAGAACGAAGATGTGCTTCACATCCCCGACAGGTATCCGACCGGGAAGTACGTCCTCCTGTACGACCCTCTCGACGGTTCGTCTAACATCGACGCAAACGTCAACATCGGAACGATCTTTTCCATCTACCGCCGGGTATCCCGGGCCGGGCAAGGAACGATTCAGGATTGCCTCCAGCCGGGCTACAAGCAGGTTGCCGCCGGATATGTCGTCTACGGATCCTCGACGATGTTCGTCTACACGACCGGAGACGGCGTCCATGGCTTCACGCTCGACCCAAGCATCGGCGAGTTTCTCCTCTCGCACGAAAATATCCGGATCCCCGTGAAGGGGAAGATTTACAGCGTCAACGAGGGAAACTACCGATGGTGGTACGACGGAATGAAGAAGTACGTCAAGTACCTTCAGGAGGAGGATAAGGATTCAGAGCGCCCGTACTCCGGCCGCTATATCGGGTCGATGGTCGCCGACATCCACCGGACGCTCCTCTACGGGGGGATCTTCATGTATCCGGGCGATTCGCGTCACCCGAACGGAAAGTTGCGGCTGATGTACGAGGCGAACCCGATGTCGTTTATCATCGAGCAAGCCGGGGGCCGCGCCAGCAATGGAAAGGATCGGATGCTCGATATTCAGCCGTCATCCCTCCACGAACGGACCCCCGTCTTCGTCGGCAGCGAACAGGATGTCGCCCTGTGCGAGGACTTCCTGCAAGGACGGCGGGAATTGCAGAATCGAGCCCCTTCGTGAGCGAAGACAAGCCGATACGGGAGACGGATTTCGTCGTCGTCGACGTTGAGACGACGGGGATGAGTTCGACCGAGGACCGCATCACCGAAATTGCGATGATGCATGTGCGCGACGGCACGCTGGTCGACGAGTTTTCCACGCTTGTCAATCCATTGATGACCATCCCGGCGTTCATTACCGACTTGACCGGGATCGACAACATCATGGTGCAGGACGCGCCAACAGCCCGCGAGGTCGTCCCCTACATGGCGGAATTTCTCGGCGATTCAGTATTCGTGGCGCACAACGCACCGTTCGACTGGGGCTTCGTCTCACAGACCGCCCGGAGGGAAAGGGGAATCGAATTGACGAATCCGCAGTTGTGCACTGTCCGGCTGAGCAGAAAGATTCTTCCCGACCTTCCGAGCAAATCGCTCGGCCCGGTTTCGAAGTACCTCGACATCCGGATTCCGGAACGGCATCGCGCCTCGGGCGATGCGTACGCAACAGCCCTCGTCCTCATCAAGTATCTGTCGTTCCTTCGCAAGCGGTTCGCTCTGCAAACAATCGGCGAACTCCTCCGATTTCAGTCGACCGGCCGCCTCGTTACCCAGTGAAATACTCCGTGCGCCCGCTACCGGAACGGAGTGGGGATCGCCGGGAGACTCACTGCCCCTGATG
>DATJYV010000201.1:0-9286 GCA_035499415.1 Bacteroidota bacterium | reverse complement strand
GGAGAAGGCGCTCCGGGAACTCATGGACATCCGCATCTTTGTGGACACCGACGCGGATGAGCGGCTCGTGCGCAGGATTCGCCGCGACATCGTCGAACGCGGCCGGTCTCTCGATTCAGTCATCGCTCAGTATCTCCGTACCGTCAAGCCGATGCACCTCGAGTTCGTCGAACCGAGCAAGCACTGGGCAGACATCATCATCCCGCGAGGCGCCGAGAACGCCGTCGCAATCGATATGGTCGTCACCCGAATTCGATCGATGACAAACGATCGTTGAATTCTATTGCGGGCAAGTGTTTTTGGCACGCAGGCAGGATCGTGTGAGGTTGTGCTCGCAGGTGTGTTTTGCGCTGGAAGCGCATCCCCGCCTGCCGGTTGGATTTCATAGAGGCGGGCAGGCGCCTCCGGCGGAAGTTTCGGCGCTCGTTTCTCTTTGCCCAAAGCCAAAGTGCCGTTGCGGTAGAGGAACCGGTGGATTTCGATAACTCACTCCGCGTTTCGAATCTTTGGTAAACTGACATTTCGTGGTGTCGTACTTCTGTTTGCCCCCAACCTTTGCCCAACGAACCAATCACCAAATATCTTTGCTTTTCCGCGTTCCTTGATTCTCCATGAAAAATCCGCTACATTTTCTCACGACGTGACCGGCATTCACCCCTTATTGTCGACGAAAGGCCTTTGAAGCCGCAGAAACTGCCCAAACCGAGAAGTACTCCCCGTCCCATCCCATCCCCGTCGGCGCATAGCGCCGGCTTGTATCAAAAGACTGTCCTTCCGGAGGGAATCCGCGTTGTCTCGGAAGAAATTCCCCACGTTCGATCCGTCTCCATCGGTGTTTGGGTGGATACGGGATCCCGCGACGAGGCGCCGTCCGAAAGCGGAATCTCCCATTTCATCGAACACATGGTCTTCAAGGGGACAAAGACACGCTCCGTGCGGAAGATAGCGCAGAGCATCGAATCGGTGGGGGGATATCTGAACGCCTTCACCGGAAAGGAGCACACCTGTTTCTACGCGCGCGTCCTCGACGATCACGCGGAACTTGCCGTCGACGTCCTTTCGGACATGCTCCGACACCCGACGTTTCCGGAAAAGGAACTGGAAAAAGAGAAAGAGGTTGTGATCGAGGAGCTGAAAAACGCCGAGGATGACCCCGACGACATCATCCATGACTATCTGGAAAAATCTCTCTTCGGCGAGCATCCGCTCGGCAATGCGGTCATCGGGAAGCAGGAGGATCTTCGGTCGTTCAAGCGGGCAGACCTCTATCGCTATCTCGGCTCGCACTATCAATCTTCGCGAATCGTTGTCGCGGCGGCAGGCCGGCTCGGGCATCGGCAGCTTGTCGACCTGGTCGGACGGTACTGGGGTGAGGACCGGGAGCCATCGGCAGGACTTCCGGGAGAGCGCGTGAAACCAAAGGCGGCCGAAGGCGAAACGCGGGACCTTGAGCGGCCCATCCAGCAATCGCACGTATGTTTGGGAACGATTGCGGTCGGCGCGCGAAGTAACCGCCGGTATCCGATGCTGCTGCTGAACGCCCTGCTCGGAGACGGCATGAGCTCGCGGCTGTTCCAGAATATCCGCGAGAAATACGGATTTGCATACTCGGTCTACAGCTTCGTAAATATGCTGAGCGATACGGGGACGTTCGGTGCGTACATCGGAACGGACAAGACACACGTCGAGAAATGTGTTGAACTGATCTGGAAGGAGCTCCTCCGCTTGCGAACCCGGTCAATCCCAAGAGCCGAGGTGGAGCGGACGAAGCAACAGCTGAAGGGAAGCATGATGCTGAGTCTCGAAAGCATCCCCAGCAGGATGATGCGGCTGGGAAGTTCGGAATTGTATTACGGGAGTCTGACGAGTCTCGAAGATATCATCCGGAAAATCGATGCGGTCACGGAGGACGATCTGCTTGCCTTGGCGAACGACATCGTCGACGAGAAGAAGTATTCCATGATTGTTTTCCGTCCTGACGGCAGGAACTGAGCCATCGGAGGGATGATGCGGACAACGGACGAAATCGACATTGGGAGGATATTGCGGATTTCCCGCAGGGGAACCGAGATTCAGGGTTCGCCGATCCGCAAGCTTTCCGCAATCGCCGAAGCACGCAAGAAAACGGGCGTTCACGTCCATCACCTGAACATCGGTCAGCCCGACCTGCCGACATCGCCCGCCGTCTTTCAGGCGATTCGATCGTTCGACCGCAAGACGATCGCATATGCTCCTTCGAACGGGATTCCCGAAGCGGTCTCCGCGTGGAAACGCTACCTCGGCACGCATCGCATCGATTTCGATGAGCGTGAACTCATCGTCACCTCGGGCGGGTCCGAAGCGATCATCTTCGCGCTGTGTGCGGTTTGCGATGCCGGGGATGAAGTCATCGTCTTCGAACCATTCTACACGAACTACAACGGGTTCGCTTCGGTGGCGAACGTCAAGCTCAAAGCGGTCGCGCTGAGCATCGAAAACGGATTTCACCTTCCGTCCCGGGAGACGATCGAGGCGGCCGTAACCCCCCGAACGCGCGCGATCCTTTTCTGTAATCCGTCGAACCCGACCGGGACCATTTACTCCCGCGAGGAAGTGCAGCGCCTCGTCGACATTGCCGTGGAGCGGAATCTCTTCCTTCTTTCCGACGAAGTATACCGGGAGTTCGCGTATGAGACGAAGGCCGTCGGCATCACGGAGTTTCCCGAAGTCCGGGGTCAGGCGATACTCCTCGACAGCTGTTCGAAGCGATTCAACGTCTGCGGAGCGCGAATCGGGCTCCTCGCAAGTCATAACGACGACGTGGTCCAGGCGGCGCTGAAATTTGGCATGGCACGCCTTTCCGTCGCAACGATCGAACAGTTTGCCGTGGCACCACTTTTGAACGACCCGCTGCCCTACACGACTCCCATTGTCGATGAATTCCGCAAGCGGCGCGACGTGGTGTACCAGGGGTTGGGGACCATTCCGGAAGTCCGGTATTACAAGCCGGAAGGGGCGTTCTACATTGTTATCGGCTTGCCGGTGGACGATGCGGAGAACTTCTCGAAGTGGTTGATCGAAAAATTCGAGTATCAGAAAGAGACGGTGCTCCTGGCTCCCGGCCCGGGCTTTTACGCGACGCCCGGCAAGGGGAAGAACGAGGTGCGCCTGGCATTCATGCTCAACGCCGATGACCTCCGGAAGTCGCTCGCGATTTTGAAACGCGCGCTTGAGGTCTACGACCGCACGGGAACGAATTAGACATGGCGAAGATTACCATTGACGACAGGGCGCTCGAAGTTGACCCGAAGCTGACGGTCATCCAGGCGGCGCGCGAAAACGGGATCCACATCCCGCATTTCTGCTGGCATCCGAAACTTTCGGTCGCCGGGAATTGCCGGATGTGTCTCGTCGAAATCGAGAAGATGCCGAAACTGGCCATTGCCTGTGCAACGCAGGTCGCGGAGGGCATGGTCGTCAGGACGGCTAACCCGCGGGTGATCACTGCGCGCAATGCCGTCATGGAGTTCCTTCTCATCAATCATCCCCTCGATTGTCCCATCTGTGACGAAGCGGGGGAGTGCAAGCTTCAGGATTATTCCTACAAGTACAGCATCGGGTACAGCAGGTTTGACGAGGATAAGGTTCACAAGCCGAAGCGCATCCCTCTCGGGCCCCGCGTCATGCTCGACGACGAGCGGTGCATCATGTGCTCCCGTTGTGTCCGCTTTGCCGATGAGATTGCCCATCAGCCGGTCATCACGTTCACCGAGCGCGGAACGCACGTCGTCCTCACGACCTTTCCGGGCACGGAATTCGACAACAAGTATTCGATGAATGTGATCGAGCTTTGTCCGGTCGGTGCGTTGACGAGCCGGGATTTTCGATTCAAATCCCGCGTGTGGGAGATGTCGAGCACAGAAAGCATTTGCATCGGGTGCGCCCGCGGGTGCAACACGAACCTCTGGGTCAGGAACAACGAAATTCTGCGGCTGACGCCGCGTCAGAACGAAGCGGTCAATTCGTACTGGATGTGCGACCATGGGCGGCTCGAAACGTTCAAATTCGTGCACGGTGAAAACCGCTTGAATGCTCCGCTTGTCCGGAAGGAAGGGGCGCTTGTCGAAGTCGGATGGGACGAAGCGATCGCGAAGGCGGTTTCCGACCTGCGGATGTTCAAGAAATCGGAAATCGCGGGCATCGGCTCCGCCGGCGCGACGAATGAAGACAATTACCTCTTCCAGAAGTTGATGAAGGAAGTACTCGGCACGAAGAACATCGACCTCGTCGGTCACGTGGTCGAAGGAGATGAAGATGATTTTCTGCTCCGCGCCGACAAGACTCCCAATGCCGCAGGTGCGCGCCAGGTCGGCGTTGTCCCCTCGCCGGGCGGAGCGGATGTCGAGACGATCATCAGAGGGATCAACGAGGGGACGATAAAAGCGCTCTACGTGATGGAAGAAGACGTCGCGTCAAATCCCCGTTTCGCGAAAGCACTTCCGAACCTCCAGCTGTTGATCGTCCATTCTCACGAGCGGAACAAGACGGTCGAACAGGCCGATGTTGTACTCTCTTCTTCGACCTATGCCGAGAAGAACGGAACCGTGACAAATTTTGAAGGACGCGTCCAAAGGATCCGGCAGGCGGTCACGACCGTCGAATCCGACCGGGCGCTCGACGGATTTGCGATGAGCCGTTGGGACAAGTTCGCTGCGCACAACGACCGATGGGGAAAAGGGACGAAGCGGGATGCCCGGCCGTCGTGGCGCATCGTCGCGGCGATCGGTTCGGCGCTTGGAGCGAAGATGAAATACGGGAGTGCGGAGGAGGTGTTCAGAGAAATCGCCGAGAAGGTGCCGGCGTTCAAAGGCATGTCGTATGCGAAAGTCGGAACGATGGGGTGGAAGATGGAGAAATCGCCTTCTTCCGTGGGCGTGACGGTGTAGGACCCTGCGATGATCATCGAAGCGCTCGTCAAGATTGTCATCGTTGTCAACGGGATCCTTGTGGGAGCCGCTGTCCTCGTTTTGGTGGAGCGAAAAATCAGCGCGTACATTCAGAATCGCATCGGACCGAACAGAGTCGGCCCCTATGGATGGTTTCAATCCATGGCCGATGTTGTGAAGCTCATGGGCAAGGAAGACATTGTGCCTCGCGCCGCGAACAAGTTTGTGCACGACCTTGCGCCGATGATTTCGATCACCGTCGCCCTGAGCACGTTTGCCGTCATCCCCTTTGGAAACACGATCGACATCTTTGGCCGCCATGTGAAGCTCATCGTTGCCGATGTGAACATCGGCGTCCTGTACATTCTGGCGTTAACCGGAATTGGAGTGTATGGGGTGACGCTGGCCGGCTGGTCTTCGAACAGCAAGTATTCCCTCCTGGGCGGCCTGCGGTCGTCGGCTCAGCTCATCAGTTATGAACTTGCCATGGGCCTCTCGATCGTCGGCGTGCTGATGATTGCCGGGACTCTCCGGCTCAACCTCCTTGTGATGAGACAAACATTGCTCATCTGGGGCTGGCTGCCGTCGTGGAATATTTTCCTCCAACCGGTCGCGTTTATTACGTTTGTGATTGCATCCTTCGCGGAAACCAACCGGCTTCCGTTCGACCTTCCGGAAGCCGAACCCGAGCTCGTGGGTGGATACCACACGGAGTACAGCGGAATGAAATTCGGACTCTTTTTTCTGGCCGAGTACGCGAACATGATCACCTCGAGCGCTCTGATCACGACCCTTTTTCTGGGAGGATGGGACCTCCCGTTCGCGATCAGACTGGGAGTTTCTCCCCTCATGCTCAGCCTCCTCCAGATGTTCGCGTTCGGCATCAAGGTTGCGTGCGTTCTGATGTTCTTCATCGTGATTCGATGGACCATTCCGAGATTCCGATACGACCAGCTGATGAATCTCGGATGGAAGGTCATGCTTCCGCTTTCCATCGGGAATGTTCTGGTGACAGGGTTTGTTCTGCTCAATATCAGATAGGCGCCAAACGATGTCGTCGAACGGAAATATGATTCGCAAGAAAGACCTTGGCTTCTGGCAGAGGATCTATGTGCCGGAGATTCTCAAAGGTCTGCGGTTGACGATTGCACAGATCTTTCGTCCCAAGATCACGGTTCAGTTTCCCGAAGACCGGTTCCAGCCCGCCTCCTCGTTTCGCGGCAGGCCTGTTCTCGTCGAGGAAAACGGAGTCGAGCGTTGCGTCGCGTGCGGACTGTGTTCCCGGGTCTGCCCGGCCCTGGCGATCGAAGTTCAGGCGTCCGAGACCGAGCTGGAAAAAGAGCGATACCCGGTGAAGTTTGAGATCAACATGGTTCGGTGCATCTTCTGCGGATTCTGCGAGGAAGTTTGCCCCGAAGAAGCGATCGTCATGAGCAACGAATATCTTCTGGCATTTCAGAGTCAGGAAGAAGCAATTTTTGGAAAGGACAAGTTGTTGAAGTCGACGGAGGAACTCAGGGAGCGTTTGGAATTTCTCCGTCAGCACCGTTGATCCTCAGGTAGTTTCACTCCCCCGTATTTCCAGCCCGTTTTTTCCCCCCGTAACGTATTTTCCAAGTGCGGCCTTGTGACCGGACGCCGCGCCGAAGTTATGATATCAATCCATTCGGAAAGGGGGATCCATGTTTTCGCAAATTCTGAGCGCCGCGACGTATGGGATTCATGCGTACGTCGTCCAGGTCGAAACGCACCTGGAGTACGCAAATCCCAAGTTTTTCATTGTCGGACTGCCGGAAGCGGCAGTAAAGGAAAGCAGCGAACGGGTCTTTGCCGCGATCAAGAACTCGGGATTGAAATTCCCGCGTCAGCGCATTACCGTGAACCTGGCGCCGGCCGACATCCGCAAAGAGGGCTCGTCATACGACCTTCCCATCGCGCTCGGACTTTTGGCGGCGTCGTATCAGCTCGAGACTGACATTCTTCGGGAATTTATCGTTCGCGGAGAGCTCGCCCTCGACGGAGCGATTCGCCCCGTGCACGGCTCTCTCGTTGTCGCCCTCGAAGCGAAGGAAAAAGGGTTTCGGGGAATGATTCTGCCGAAGGAAAATGTGAAGGAAGCCGCCATGGTGGAAGGGATAGATGTCTATCCGATGGAGAATCTGAGAGAGACGGTTAGATTCTTCCTGAACGAGCACAAAATGCTGCAACCTTTTCGTGTGCCCGCACGGGAACTCTTTGCCTCGGACGCAAAGCCGACGGTGGATTTTGCGGACGTCAAAGGACAGGAGAGTGTCAAGAGAGCGCTCGAGGTTGCAGCCGCGGGAAGTCACAATGCGCTCCTCATCGGTCCGCCGGGGTCGGGAAAGACCATGCTTGCAAAGCGGCTTTCAACCATCCTTCCGCCGATGACGTTTGAAGAAGCGCTCGAGACGACGAAGATTCATTCGGTCGCCGGGCTTCTTCCGCCGGACACAGCCCTTGTTTCCATGCGTCCTTATCGATCTCCCCATCACACGATTTCGGATGCGGCGCTTGTTGGAGGCGGAACCATCCCTCGTCCGGGCGAGATTTCGCTGGCGCATCACGGTGTACTGTTTCTTGACGAGTTACCCGAATTTGCCCGAAACGTGCTCGAGGTCATGCGACAGCCGCTGGAGGAGGGACATGTAACAATCAGCCGTTCGAAGTTGTCGGTCGACTATCCCTCGAATTTCATGCTGGTTTGTGCGATGAATCCCTGTCCCTGCGGCAATTTCGGTAATGCACTCCAGGAGTGCACCTGCACGACGGCTCAGATTCAAAAGTATGTCGGAAAAATCTCCGGTCCACTGTTGGATCGGATCGACATTCACGTGGAAGTTCCTGCAGTACGATATGCCGAGCTTGCATCGAACAAGTCGGGAGAATCTTCGTCTGCAATCCGGGGTCGCGTCATTGAAGCGCGGGAGATTCAGGAGAAGAGATTTGAAGGACGCAAGGGCTTATTCAGTAATGCCGATATGGATTCGGCGGAGATCAAGGAGTTCTGTTCAATTGATGAACAGGGGGCAGAACTCTTGAAAGTTGCGATGAATAAACTTGGATTCTCAGCGCGGGCTCACGACAGAATACTCAAAGTGGCGAGGACGATCGCGGATCTTGCGAAGAGCGAAGATATCAAGTCTGAGCATCTGGGAGAGGCAATACAGTACCGGAGTTTGGATAGAAACTTCTACGCAGTTTGAGACTAAGATCCAAATCTCAATTACCAAACAAGTTCCAATTATCAATGTTGCAATTGGATTTTGCAATTTGTTTGTGATTTGGATTTTGGGGTTTGTTTGTGATTTGGATTTTGGGATTTTGTTTTCATCGGATAGAAACTTCTACGCAGTGTAAGACTAAGATCCAAATCTCAATTATCAAACAAGTTCCAATTATCAATGTTGCAATTCGATCTTCCAATTTGTTTGTGATTTGGATTTTGCAATTTGTTTGTGGTTTGGGTCTTGGACTTTGTTTGTAATTTGGATTTTGGAATTTGTTTGTGATTTGGATCTTGGGATCTTGTTATCATCGAAGGGGATATCATGCGCAAACTGTATGATCTCGAGGAACGCACCGAATCATTTGCCAGACGAGTTCGCGATTTCGTGAGGAGATTGCCCAGAGATGTACCAAACGTGGAGTACTCGCTTCAACTTGTTCGGTCATCGGATTCGGTGGGAGCGAATTATATCGAAGCTAATGAAGCTCTGGGAAAGAAGGAGTTTCTTATGCGCATGAAGATCAGTCGCAAGGAATCAAAGGAAAGCAGATATTGGCTTCGGTTGGTGATTCCTGCCGAAGGTCAGGTCGAAGAACAAAAACGTCTTATTCAGGAAGCAACAGAATTGTTGATGATCTTCAGTGCAATCGTTCGGAGAGCAGAAGAGAAGCGGGAGTAATATTTCTGGCAGAAGCGAAGCAAGGCAGACTTATAACCAAAAGAACCAAATTCCAAATATCAAACAAGAACCAAATTCCACATTTCAAACAAGAACCAAATTCCAAGTTTCAAACAAGGGCCGAATGATGAAAATCCCCAAGGTTTCAAACCGATGCTTCGGTTTGGAATTTCTGTCATTGGTTCTTGAGAATTGTTTGTGATTTGGTTCTTGTGAATTGTTTGTGATTTGGTTCTTGTGAATTGTTTGTGATTTGGTTCTTGTGAAGTGTTACTGATTTGGTTCTTGTGAATTGTTTGTGATTTGGTTCTTGAGATTTGAATATTGTCTGTGAATTGGTGCTTGAAACGTAGTGCTTATTATCACTAAACTGGCACTTGACTGGCATCTGAAAATGTCGTATACTTTATCTAACTAAAGCGCCATGCGAAGAAT
>DATJYV010000200.1:0-3499 GCA_035499415.1 Bacteroidota bacterium | reverse complement strand
GATCATGTTGCCGAGGAGGTGAAGCAGGCCGGCGTGCATGAACTGGTACGTGATCAACTGCCAGGGGTAGAAGCCGTTGCCGATCGGCATGAGGGCAAAGTACTCGTACAGTACTTCGCGAAGACTCAGGTTCCCCCAGTGGAAACTCCCGAAGAACGACGTGAGGATGAATACCGCGGTGTTGGTGATGATGAGCCCTTTGATGACCGGAGGGAAAAACGAGAATCCTCCGAACATGGAAGGACGATAATAATTGCCGCGGTTGTAGTAGTCAGACATCAGTTTTCCTTATGGGCAAGAACTCCGATTTCCTGCCGGGCACATCCCGCGAAGAAACCGGAGTTCTTCATTTGTCTGTCAGCGCCGCAACGCCGGGAAGGACTTTTCCTTCCAGGAACTCTAACGAGGCACCGCCGCCGGTTGAAACATGAGAAACCGATTTTTGAAGTCCCAGCTGCGCGATCGCTGCGGCAGAATCGCCGCCTCCGACAACGGTCGTGGCTCCCGCTTTCGTCGCCTCCGCCAGCGCCCGCGCGATCTTCTCTGTGCCGGCCGCGAACTTCTTGATCTCGAACACTCCCATCGGTCCGTTCCAGACCACGGTCTTCGCTTTCTTCAACTCATTCGAAAACATCCTCACCGTTTCGGGACCGATGTCAAGCCCCTTCCACCCGGCGGGAATCGCGTCGGCCGCGACAACCTTGCTCTCAGCCCCCTCTTCCATCTTTTCCGCAACGACACAATCGACCGGGAGAAGGAATCGAACTTTTTTTGACTCGGCATCACGCAGAATTTTCTTCGCGAGCTCGACCTTGTCTTCTTCGAGCAACGAAGAACCGATCCCCATCCCTTTCGCCTTGTAGAATGTAAACATCATCCCACCCCCAATCAACAGGACGTCGACTTTCCCCATCAAATGCTCGATGACGTCAATCTTGCCCGAGATCTTGGCCCCTCCAAGAACCGCGGCGTACGGCCGGGCGGGATTTCCAACGGCCCTACCAAGATATTCCAGCTCCTTTGTCATCAGATAGCCGGCTGCGCACGGTTTGAGGAACCTTGTGACACCCTCCGTTGAAGCGTGAGCCCGATGCGCCGTACCGAACGCGTCGTTGACATACATCTCTCCGAGCGACGCGAGCTGCTTTGCAAAGGCCGGGTCGTTCGCCTCCTCCTCGTTGTGAAACCGCAGATTTTCCAGCAACGCAACATCTCCGTCGGCCAGATTTTTCACCACCCGCTCCGCCTCCGGCCCGATACAGTCTGTCGCAAAAGCAACGGGCTTGTTCAGCAGCTTCGCCAGGTGGTTGGCGACCGGTTTCAAGCTGAACTCCGGCTTCGGTTTTCCCTTGGGCCGGCCGAGATGACTCATGAGAATCGCCCGGCCTCCCGACGACATGATTTTCTTGACCGTCGGCAGCGATTCGACGATCCTCGTGTCGTCGGTAATGTTCTGATGCTCGTCCATCGGCACGTTGAAATCGACGCGTACGAGGACGCGCTTTCCTTTCAACGCCAGATCGTCTATCGAAAGTTTCGCCATGTGCGTCTACCGCACTCCGGAGGTTTTCGTCGGGTCATACGCGGGAAAATCCCCCGAACGTGGAGGGTCCTGTTGTCGTCGTGAGAAGCAAAACGGGCTGTTGCCCGTTGTGAGCCGCAGCCCGCGGTGATTTGTTGCCGTCTGAACTCCGTCAGTCGAACATCGAAGCGATCTTCTTGATGAGGTCGACGACGCGGTTCGAATATCCCCACTCGTTATCGTACCATCCGAACACCTTCACCATGCTCCCCATGGCCATGGTCAGCTTCGAATCGATGATGCACGAATGCGCGTTGCCGACGATATCGCGGAGAACCAGGTCATCCTCGCTGTATTCGAGGATCCCCTTCAGATTCGTCTCGGCCGCCTTCTTGAAAGCCGCATTGATCTCTTCCTTCGTCACGTCTCTGCCGAGTTCCGCCGTAAAGTCCGTAATCGAACCGTCCGGCGTCGGAACGCGTAGCGAATAACCGTCGAGCTTCCCGGCAAGTTCCGGAATCACTTTTCCGACAGTCTTCGCGGCCCCGGTCGTTGTGGGAATGATGTTGATGGCCGCCGCGCGTGCCCGCCGCATGTCGCTGTGCGGAAGGTCGAGAATGCGCTGGTCGTTGGTGTATGAATGGATGGTGTTCATCAACCCCTTCTTCACCTTGAATGAATCGTGGAGCACTTTCACCATCGGGGCCAGGCAGTTCGTCGTGCACGACGCATTCGAGACGACGTTGTGTTTGGCCGGGTCGTACATGGCATCGTTCACCCCCAGGGCAATCGTAACATCCGGCGATTTCGCCGGTGCGCTGATGATGACTTTGCGCGCTCCCTGTTTGATATGGTCGCGTGCAGCTTCACCCTCCGTGAAGTGTTTGAGACCTGTCGACTCAATGACGATGTCGACGCCGAGGTCCTTCCACGGGAGTTTTGTGTGGTCTTTTTCGGCAAACACCTTGACCGACTTTCCGTTCACGGTGAGCGTCGAGTCCTTTACTTCCACCTTCCCTTTGAAATTTCCGAAAACCGAATCGTATTTGAGTAAATGACCGAGAGTCTTGGGGTCGGTGATATCGTTCACCGCCACAAATTGGATACTGCTGTCCGCTTCTCCGGCACGAAAAACATTCCGACCGATGCGACCGAAACCGTTAATACCGACCTTGATAGCCATTGATTCCTCCGAAAAGAAAATGTGCAGATTCAAAGAGATCGCCGAGACGTGTCGGCGAGACAAAATGTACCGAGAAATGGAGGGAGAAGCAAGGAGACGCGGCGAGGAGTAGTGTCCTCAACTCAGCGGGCTCCAACGTATTAAGGAAGCGTCATGCTGAACTCGTTTCAGCATCTGACATTCACAGAACCCGAACCTCGGCCAGAGGCTGATGGGCCTTCGGCCCAAAGTTCGGGGTGACGGTTGCTTGGAAATAGGACACTACTCGGCGAGGGCAGAACGAACTATTGACGTGTAGATTTCCGAATTACGATTGCCGCATCGAAGGATCTGACTGGGCAGGGAAATGTTCAGAGGGAATTGGTTGTTTGGATGATGGTTGATTGGGGATTTGTTCGATGGTGGTTGGAATTGGGTTAATTGGGGGATCGAGAAGAGTTCAGAGTTCCGAGTTTCGAGTTGACAGTCACGATGCTGAATGCTCATTGCTGAGCGCTGAATGATTTACGAACTTCCCCGCCCGTGTCAATACGTCCTTGCCGCCGTTGTCCAATAGAGGAGTCTCATATTGAGTCGTCAATTCCGAAGGCGCATCAAGTGCATCTGACTTTCTTATGAAAGACATTGTTTTCAAGCGACTACTTTACCATATTCGACCACGACACCCGCGGAGCGAAGGAGCCGCATTCTTCGGACGAGTCACGAAATGTTCAAAGATTTGCAACCGGCACGAGCAATCGAAGCACGGTGTTCGTCACGCAGGCCGCCGGCACCATCGCTCCACGATCCCGCCC
>DATJYV010000199.1:0-36000 GCA_035499415.1 Bacteroidota bacterium | reverse complement strand
GTCATCCGACAAATATTGCCGGAACATTCCCTCGATATCCTCCAAACCGCTCTCGACGAAGAAGGAAATGCCGTCGCCGAAGGAATGGAGGATGACGACTGCATTGACGTTTGCATCCTTGGTTGACGCGTTGACGAGGCGCTGAGAGATGCCCTTGTTGACGCTCGCCACTTTCTTGTAGATATCGAGCAAATTCTTGAGCTCCCAGTCCGGCGTCAAACCCTTTCGGCTGCGGATAAACTGCGCCGTGATGTACATCGAAATCATCCGGTAAAATGTTTCCACCGTCGTTGCAAAGGGAAGATGAAACCGCGTCATCGGGCGAAGGTTATCCATAATGGGACAGTTGCTGGTCGACATGAGGATACCGAGCAGAGAACTGATTCCTTTCTGGAGAGCCACGTTTTTCGTATACGTGCGCTGAGCTGTCTCGATGACGACTTCCGCCGGCTCAAAGGATTCTCTGTCCTGGAATGTCGTCACGATATCGACCAGGTTGACGGCCACGGGGCAGTATTCCTTCGTCGTCCCCAGCGGGCATCCCTCGCACTGGGAAAAGCCGAGGCGTGCCCATTCGGGAGGTTTCGCCTCACTCTCACGGATGTACTCGAGGGATCCAGGATCCAGGTGGATGACGAATTCCTTTCGGTCGCCATTCCCGAACTTGAACACGTATCGGTACTCGACGTAATCGACCTTTGGTTTTGCAGAGCCGTCCCCCCCCGGGCGTTTTGAGTTCTGTTCCAGGGGCATAGGTGGGAAAAAATCAGCAGATCATAAGGGGAGCATGAGGTTAAATCGAATTCCGCTACCGCTCTTCGGTCCCACCCAGAACAATCCGCGATGGGCCTCGATGATTCGTTTTGCGATCGCCAGGTTCAGGATCGTCTCCATCACGTCGCCGACGCTTTTGCTCGACGGATGGCCGTTCTTGTGGAACAACATGTCCAGCTCTTCCTCGTGAATGCGCGAGAGATTGCTGAATGCCGAAACCTGGACATACTCTTTCGAATGCCGGTCGGCTTGCTTGGAAGAACGGGAGACCGCGACCTCGATCGTTGCCCCTTCCTGGGAATGCATGATGAGGGAGAAGAGGATGGAAATAACAACCTGTTCCACCTTGTCCGCGTCGCATTGGACCCCCGGCGTATTCCCCTCGACGGAGGTTTTGACGCTGAGCTTCCGGTCGCGGGCAAAGACCTCGATGCGCTTCGCAACGCGAAGGACCATCTGGTCGAGCTGAGCCTTGGAGAGGGTCAGCTCGAGGTTGGTATTTTCGATGGTCGAATAGTCGAACGTCTTTCGGATTTTTTTCGAGATCTGTGTGGTGAGATCCCGGGCGTACGTCAGCAAATCCTTCTGTTCGTCCGAAGACGGCGATGACCGCAGGGCTTTATCGACAACGTCGCCGATGGTCCGAAGAGGACCGAACAGGTCATAGAAGAGCATCGAGGAGTAATGATGCTGCACCTGCGCGAGAGCTTTCTCCGACGCGCGCGTCCGCAAGAGAGAGCGGATCCGGGTTATCAACTCCGTGGCCTCGATCGGTTTGACCAGATAGTCCTTTGCCCCGGCCTTCAGGCATTCCACGGCAGATGCAAAGTCGGAAAATCCCGTCATCATGATGACTTCGGTCTGCGGGTATGTCTGGAGGATCAGCGCCAGGGTCTCAATGCCGTCCAGCTTGGGCATCTTGATGTCGAGCAACGCGACGTCGAACGGCTGCTCCTTCATCTTTTCGAGCGCGGCCTCGCCATCGGCTGCATCATCCACCTCAAACCCGGCCGCCTGGAGGCGCATTTTAGTCGTCAGCCGCAGACTGTCTTCATCATCGACTACGAGAATTCGGTCACTCATGAGTTATTCCTTTTTGTTGGGAGACTACCGCGATGGGAAGGGTGATGGTGAGAGACGTTCCTTTATCCAGTTCGCTCGTGACTGCAATGGAGCCCTCGTGCGCCTCCACAATGAGCTTGCAGATGGCGAGACCCAACCCCGTCCCCTTTTGCTTCGTCTTGCGCGAGGACGAGAGCTGTTTATAACGGTCGAACAGCAGAGGGATCTCCGCCGTCGAAATCCCGACGCCGGTATCCGCGATTGTCAACCGGACAACCTGGCGGGGAGGCGACCCATCCTGGGTCACTTCCTGACCGGCCGCGATTGAGATACGAACAGTCCCGCCGTTGGGAGTGAACTTCAGCGAATTGCTCAGAAGGTTCATGACCACCTGCTCGATCTTTCGGCCGTCAAGCCAAGCGCTGGGGACTTCGCCCGCAACCTCACGTTTGATCGTGATGTTCTTCTGCCTGAATTGAAGGTCCATTTGCCGGCAGACCTTGTCGACGATCGAGGGGAGCGAGCTGGGGGACTTTTCCAGCGAGACATTCCCGGCCTCGTATTTCGAAAAGTCGAGCAGGTCGTTGATCAATTCGAGCATCCGTACCGCGGAATCGTACGACGAATCGAGCAACTCCATATGCTCCTTCTTGAGACCGGTGATGGACGTGTCTTCCTTGAAATATTCGATGACGGATTTAATCCCCATGATGGGACTCCGCAGGTCGTGCACGAGCATCGCCATGAAATCCGCTTTTGTCCGCTCGAGCTCCGCCTCCATTTGTTTCATCCGGATGAGAGTCCGGGTGCGCACGATAAGCTCTTCCGTGTCGATCGGCTTCGTGAGGTACTGCTCGGCCCCCATCTCAAGCCCGGCCTCGATGCTGCCCGGGTCTTTTTTTTGTGCCGTGAGAAAAACGACGGGGATTTTTGCCGTCAGACGATTTGCGCGCAGGCGTTTGAGCGTTTCAAATCCGTCCATCTCGGGCATCTGAATGTCGAGGAGAATCACGTCCGGATTGTGCTCCTGCGCCACCGCGAGGCATTCCTTGCCGCTCGAGGCCCTCAACATTTTGATGGGCTTTCGCTTCAGGGCAAATTCAAGCAGATCCAGGTTGTCTTCTGTATCGTCGACAACGAGAATCGTCGGCTCTTTTGCCTGGACAGAATCCCGCTGCGTGAAGGTTGTCATGATTTTCGTCCTAGAATTTTCTTCACTGTGCTCGAAAGGTCGAGTCGTGTGATGTCGTCTTTCTTGAGATACTCGGTAATGTGCGCATTCAGTTTGGCGAGCTCGTCGCCGCTCAGCTCCTTGCCGGAGAGGATCAGGACGGGGATTTTTCTCCAGGCATCGTTTTTCTGGAGCTCCTGCACCACCTGAAATCCGTCCACGTCCGGCATGAGAAGATCCAGAATGATCACCTCGGGGACGCTGACCTTCAGCCGGTCGAGGGCCTCGCGCCCTCCGAAAGCGAGTTCCACGTTGAGCCCGTCCTGACTCATGAGGGCTTTCACGGCTTCGGCGAAATCCCGGTTATCATCCACGACGAGAATGTGTTTGCCGTTCGCCGTGGAGAATTGCTTCACAAGAGTGAGAAGCCGGTTCGGGTCCGTGGGTTTGGTGATGACGTCGACAGCCCCGAGCGTCATCGCGAGAGGTTTGTTTTCGACGATCGAATGGATGATCACCGGGATGTTCCTGGTGGCTTCGCTCTGCTTGAGCTCGCGCAGGACCTGCCAACCGTCCTTCTTGGGCATCATGATGTCGAGCGTGATCAGGGCGGGCTTGATCTTCGCGGCGAGTTCAATTCCTTCATCACCCGAAAGGGCGCCCGCGACGGAATATCCTTCGGGCACCAGATACTTCCGCAATATTTCGATCACATCCGGGTCGTCGTCGATGCAAAGGATTTGCGACCCCTTCGGTGACGCTTTGACTTCCTTTATGGCGGCCGCCGCCACGGGAGCCGGTCGGGGCGCCGGAGGCGGAACCGTCTGTGCCGCTGTCTTGTGAGGATAGACCGGCGGGATCGTGAGAGTAAACGTGGAGCCCTGGCCGAACACGCTCGCGACGGCGAGGTCTCCTTCCAGAATCTGGGCCAGTTTTCGTGCGATGGGAAGGCCGAGCCCCGTCCCTTTGTACTTCCGCGTGCTGCTGCTGTCGACCTGCTGAAATTCTTCGAAGATCAGGCCGAGGTTTTTTTGTTCGATGCCGATGCCCGAATCCTTGACCGAGAAAGAAACTTTTCCGTCGTGTTGCCACACCTTGACGAGAATTTCTCCCTGCTCCGTGAACTTCGCCGCGTTGCTCAGAAGGTTGACAAGGATTTGGCGGATCTTCACGATGTCCGTCGTGAGGACGGGAAGGTCTTCGGGGATTTCCTGGCGGATGGATACGTTTTTCGATTTCACGAGCGGCTCGACCGTCAGCACGCAGCTGGACACGACCGACACCACGTCTTCCGTCTCGATGCTGACGGACATTCTTCCCGATTCGAGTTTCGAGAGGTCGAGGATGTCGTTGATCAATTGCAGGAGGTGCTTTCCGTTCTTGAGGACCTTTTCGATCGCCATGCGCTGGTCGCGCGTGAGAGGGTCGCCGGTTGGACCGATAAGAACGGAGCTGAAACCGATGATCGAGTTGAGCGGTGTCCGGAGCTCGTGCGACATGCTCGCAAGGAAATCGGATTTGACCTTGTAGAGCTTCTCGAGCTCGGCATTCTTGGAATTGAGCTCTTCGTTCCGCGTCGCGATTTCCATCGAGAGTTTGCGCGTGGCCTCGTTGTTCATGGCGTTCGTCAGCGCCACACCCAACTGCGGCACGGAGTTGTTGATGATCTCCTTTTTTGCCTGGTCGAAGCTCTGCATGGAGGCGAGGACGAGGACACCGAGGAGGCGGTCCTGGAAAACGATTGGGACTGCGATCAGGGATTTGGGGAGCAGCTCCGAGAATCCGGTCTTGATGACAAACTGCGTCGAAGGGTCGATGTCCGAGATTTCAATGACCTGGCGTTCCAACGCACACTGGCCCGGAATTCCCTCGCCGAGATTCAACGCGGCAATCTCGCTGTTCGTCGCATTGAATCCATAGTTTGCAACGAGGCGGAGCGTCTTCTCATCTTTGTCGAGGAGATAGAGTGCCCCCACGGCCGATTGGGTATGGGCGCAGAGAAGCTGGAGACTGCGGGACTCAACTTCGCGAATTTCCTCGATATTGTTGAGGGTGGTGACAAGTTCCGAATACGCCTGCAGTCGGGAGTAGTTGCTGCCCAACAAGTACGCCATCCGATTGAATGCCTCCGCCAGCTCTCCCAGTTCATCGCTCCGTTCGAGGTCGATCGGTTCAAACGTACCCGTGGTGATTTTCTGCGTCCCTTCCTTGAGCAGACGGATGGGCGTTGTGATATTCCGCGTGAGTACGAAGCCCAGGGCAACGGCGAAGAGTGCGAGCATGACGTTGACGAGCCCGATAAACAGACCCAGATCCCGCGTCTTGGAGGTCGCCCGTTCGATGTTGACCGGCTGGGTCGACACCCCTTTTTCGTAGATCTCGCGGGCGAGCTTCCTGGCCGTGCTCATGTATCCGATCTGAGTCTCAAGACGGGTGAGCGTGTCGAGAACAGCGCGAAGCTGGGCCGGGTTGAGATTCCGATCCGGAATCGCCATCAGCTTATTGCCGATGTTCTCAACCCATCCTGTGTAGAGTTCCTTGATTTTTATCAGGTTTTGGACCGACACGCTGTCCGCCAATTCCTTCTGGAGGTCCAGGGCGGCGGCATCGAATCCCTGCCAACCGGCTTCGAAGATGAGCCGGGCGCCCGGGGATTGCGCGATCGCGTACTCGTTGGCGGCGGGCGGTACCTCGTTGAGGTAGTACCGAAGCTGCTCGAGCGACCCGAGGGCACGGGTGTCGTTTGCCGCGACGTTGAAATTGCGCTCGATCTGGGAGAGAATATTGAGCGTGAGGACAGTCATCGCCGTCAGGATGATCAGGAGGAGCGCAAAATTGGCGAGAACTCTCCAATACAGCTTGGATCGTAGCATAACAGTTTCCTTTTCGGGTGAGCGGGCAGCCGCTCCTTATTGGTTCAGGTATTTCTGAATGAGAGCCAGAAGCTCTTCGGGGTCCATCGGTTTGGTGTAATGCTCCACGCATCCCATCTCCCGCGACCGGGCCTTATCCTCCGGTTTGGCCTGCGCGGTAAATGCAATGATCGGAATGTGCTTCGTCCGGTCGTCCGCCTTCAAGATCGGGACGGCGTGCCACCCATCCATGACGGGCATCTGCATGTCCATGAGGATGAGATGGGGCGGCGAGGCGAGCGCCTTGTCCACTGCCTCCTGGCCGTTTTCGGCGATCACGAGGTCGACGTCGAGTCTGCTGCGCTGCATCACGAACGACACAAGATCGCGATTGTCTTCGTCGTCTTCAACGAGCAGAATTACTTTGCTCACGATTCACTCCTTTCAGTCTGGAAATTCTTTCACGTCGCAGTTCAGACACGTCAGATCAACTTGGAAATGTACTCACGGAAACGGACCAGCTTCTCATTCATCACGGCGGAGAGCTCGTCAAAATCGACCGGCTTCTTCACATACCCTTCGTTCGGCCGGAGTTCCGAAGACTGGAGGTCCTGGATCTCCGACGGGTCGCAGAAGAGGATGAAGGGCGTCGCATTCAACTTGGAGTTTGCACGCAGGACATGGAGAAACTTGACGCCGCTCAACACGCTCTGCTTGAATTTTGCCTCGCACAGGATCACATTCGGGTTGATCTTTTCAATCTTCTCGAGCGCCACCTCGGGTGTTGCCGCGATGATGGTGGCGTATCCGGACATTTTGAGCTTCGAACTGAGCGGGTCGCGTCCGGTCGCGTCTTCGGAGATCAGCAGGAGTGTACCTTTATACTGATCTGCGACGAGGTCAAGGAGAAACTTGGATTCGTTTTCGAGATACTCGGCGACGCTGATCTGGTACACCTTCCGCAGCCATTCGAGCGTCGATGAAGAACTCTTCAGAAGTTTCCGCTTCGCAACCACTTCCTTGACTGCCCGGCTGTACATATCGATCTTGACCTCGCGCTGGACGGAAACTTCGACTTCCTCCGGTAGCGCGAGCGAGAGAGCGAGCTGATGGAGCTGCTGGGAATCCTCCTCGCGCGGAGCGCCGTTGACCCAGGCCTTCTCCAGCGCGGCGCGGAACTGGCTCACCGCACTCTGAAGCTGGCGGTCTTTGATCTCCTCGCGGGCGAGCTTCTCCTGATGGAGCGCTTTCGTCAAGAGTTCAATCTGGGCACGCATCTCCTCCAGTCGCGAGTTGACCGATGTGTCCGGAGCGGCTGGTGCGGCCCCTGGATGCGGCGGCGGTGGCGGCGGAGTGAATTTTTGTTGCGGCGCTGCCGGCTT
Source organism: Bacteroidota bacterium (assembly GCA_035499415.1). GTDB lineage: Bacteria > Bacteroidota > Ignavibacteria > UBA10030 > UBA10030 > DATJYV01. Next base: position 28,759 of record DATJYV010000199.1, on the reverse strand, counting down.
TGGCGGCGTTGCCGCCGCCGGCGGAGTCGGGGCGGCTGGACCGGGAGGGGGCTGAACGACCGGACGCGGCGGAGCCGGTTGCGGGTGAGGCGTTGGCGGTGCGGTCACGGGAGGTTTTGCGGGCGCCGCCGGGGTTGCCGCCTTCGGCGGTTCGCTTGCGGCGACCGGCGGAGGAGCGTTCTTCTTCTGGAGGGTCTCGAAGTACGCGATCCGGTCGAGAAAAGCCTGGATGTACGGATTGGAGGAGTCGAGCTTCTGCGCCTTCTCTACTTCAATCTTCGCCTGCTCAAAATTGCCTTCTTTGACAAAACGGTCCGCTGCAAGGAGACTTTGTTTCGCGCTTTCCTTGTTCTGCTGCTTTACCGCAGGTGTTTCTTGAACTTTTTGAGCGCCCGTGCTTTGCACCGGTTGAGATACCTGCGTTGCGTATGTTTTGGCTGTTGCGACCATGAGACCGATGAACTGAAACGTTCGACGATGCCGTTCTCCATTTCACTTTGCATGCATCCGACCGTAAGAATTTCTCCCTCTAAAGATTGCCGGGAAATACTCGAAATTCTCTCCGGACGATGGCATACGATGAGTCCGGCGGATAGGGATCCAGGAGCGACAGGTCTACCGCAATCGACTGCACGTTCGTAAGATTCAGCGTCGATACTCCCACGCTGTCAAGATACGTGAAGTGCAGCGTCATGACCCCTTTTGCAAGCGTCGTCGATGTCTGACCGTCGACCACCCGTGACAGGAGGCGAACCTGGGAATCGGGGTCAGTATCGTTCGGGTCTCTGGTCAGAAGATACTGAACAGTGTCAACATTTCCCACATTATTCAGGTCAGCCAGGAACGTCATCTGCGTGGAATCCCCGCCGATAAACGGCCACGCAGCCGAATTATATCCCGCCAGCCGCATGTCTTTTTCCATCACACTCGCGGCATTTGCCAGAACCTGCGACGTGGTTGTTCGCGACGTTTTCTGGTAGAGCGCGTTCCGCAATGTGATGGTCAGACCGATGACGACCAGAATGATGACGGCCCGGATCGCAAGGGAGCCGACGATGTCGAGGATCGTGCCCATCAGTACGTCACGATGCGGCTGAAGGTCACCTTCGGCAGATAGAGCGGATGCTCTACGGACACATCGATTCTCTTAAAATACGTTTGCGACCCGGCCGCGGAATCGGGATCCGACGCCGTAACATAATAAACACTCGCGCTGACGATAAAACCGCTGATCTCGGACGCATCGCACAGACGCTGGTATCCGTTGTAGTCGTCCACGTCGTTGTAACGGGAGGGCGATTGATACGGAGCAACGTCGGGAAGCGAAAACAGTTCCGAGCTCGAGGGTCCGAGAGACCCTGGGGCAGTCAGCTCTGAAGGAGACTGGTAGTAGGAATAGTTCTGGAGGTCGTCAAAACTTTTCCGCGTGGCCTCGTCGATGAGGTTCTGCGCAAGTTCCGTCCCGATCTCGAGCGCCTTGGAGGAGTAGTAGGAGGATGAACTGTCGACCAGCATCCGGTTCGCGCTCACTGCCAGCATCATCAGCAGGGCCAAGAATGCGGCCGTCAGCATGGATTGACCGAGACTCATGGTGTGCCTGCCTTGCTCTCGTCGTGTGCGTCAAAGCGGCCCCCCTGCCGCCGGAAATGTTAACTTTTTCTCTGTGGAACCTCGGAGGATGAGGGAGGAGGAGAGACTGGCTGACTCTGAAGGTTGATCGACTTCTGGATCTCCGATGTGTATTTCGAGTCCGTAAAGTTGCCGTGCAGGAGATTCGCCGCCCGGAGCATCGATTTGCTGGCAAGCGATATTGCCTCATACTCCTGCCGAAGGCGGCCGAACCCGGCGATGAGCGGCTCCCGTCCCTCGGGCGTCACACAGCTCAGAAGTTCACGCTCATACGTGTCGATGGCGTTCACCGCCATCGTCAGCGAGCTGTTGACTGTATGGGCAACCGTCGCAAGCGTATTATGGAAAATTTCGACTGCAACAAGACTGATCGCCCGCTCGCGCTCCACCATCTCACGCCGTTCTTTTTCCTTGCGGAACAGGTACCGCTCGTGCACGCCACGCAGGATGACGCCCAGATGGTTGATATCGATCTGTTCCTTCCGCAGGTAGTCGTAGGCGCCCAGCTTCATCGCTTCGACGGCGACAAATTCCGAGCCCGCCGCGGTCAGCATGATCACGGGTGTCGTCATCTTCTGCTCCGTCATCCATTGGAGCACGTTCAGGCCCGAAGCTCCCGGCATTTTGTGGTCGAGGATGACGATATCGAACGGCTGCCGCTGGAGCGCCTCGATGGCCGTTTCGCCCGAGTCGCACGCAGTGACTTGAAAACCATTTTCCGAAAGGATTCCTTTAATGACCAGACGGAAGGCGTCTTCGTCATCGGCAATCATCACGGAGAGCATCGTGTCGTGTTCGTTGTTCATATTTTCCATCCTACGAGTGAAAAATTTTATCAGTCGTCGTCAAATGAGACCGTTGCAACTTCCTCGGCCGTCGTTACGCCGTTCATCAGGAGGTTGAGAGCGCCGCGTTTCATCGTCTGCATTCCGTGGCTGAGCGCCTTTTGCCGGATCGCCTCTTCGTCAACGGACGTTGCTGCCTGAAGGATCATCTGCCGGATCGCCTTGGTGAAGTAGAGGACCTCGTGTACCGCCGTACGGCCCTTGTAGCCCTTGAAGCAGTGGGAACAACCCACGGGCTGAAAGAATGTTCCCTGGCGGACCTCGTCTTCCGAAAGCCCGATCTTTGTCAGCGCAGCCATATCGGGATTCGGAATCGGGGCACGGCACCGCGTGCAGAGCTTCCGGACAAGACGCTGGGCGAGCACAAGATTGATCGTGTAAGCGATCAGGAAGGGCTCGACCCCCATTTTGTAGAGGCGCGCCACGGCGCTTGCGGCGTCGTTTGTGTGAAGCGTGGCGAGCGTCATGTGGCCGGTATTGGCCAGCTTAATGGCGATTTCGGCCGTCAGGCGGTCGCGAATCTCGCCAACCATGACAATGTCGGGGTCGTGCCGGAGGATGGCGCGAAGGGCCCCCTCAAAATCGAGTTTCGGATTCAGCTTCACCTGCCGAGCCCCTTCGATGAGGTACTCGACAGGATCCTCGACCGTGATGACGTTGAGGGTCGGATCCATGATCGTCCGGAGCGCGGAGAAAAGAGTTGTGCTCTTGCCGCTTCCGGTCGGCCCAGTGACGATCACCATGCCATACGGCCGCGTGATGGCTTTTTTGAAATTTGCCTCGGAGTACGGGTCGAAGCCCATATCGGAGAGCTGCGTGCTGAAGTTCGGCTCCTGCAGGACGCGGATAACGATGGATTCAAACTTATTTTTAAGCTCACGGCCGACGACGGGGATGACCGAGACACGAAATCGGACCGTTCGCTTGTCGATGAAGAACTGGGCGAAACCGTCCTGCGCGCTGTTCCGCTCAAATCGGTCGAGGTTCATCGCACGGTCCTTCATGACGGCAGCAACCGCCTCTGCACGGGTTTCGGTGTGCGTATACCACAAGGACAGTTTCCCGTCGACGCGAAAATAAAACTCAGTCCTCTTGTCGCCTCTCGGTACAACATGGATGTCGCTCGCTCCCATCCGAACCGCATCCACAAAAATTCGCTCGGCCAGGTCGACGAGGCCGCTTCTGTTGATTTCTTCTTCGAGGGCCTGTTCGTAGAGCTCGACATCTTCCCCCATCTCGTCGGTAAGGGCGCCCTCATGGGTGTCCGCCTCGAGGTCGGCGTAGGCGGAGCGGCCGATATTGATCCGCTGCCAAAGCTCTTCCCACTGGCTCAGCTTGACATAGCAAATCTCGAACTTGAGCGAAGAGAACAATCGTGCGGTCGAATACACTTCCCGCTTTGTCGGGTCGGGTGTGACGACGAGGAGCCGGTCCGGCTTCGAAGGGTCGAAGCCATACGGAAGCACGCGGTGCTCGAGCGCGAGGTTCCGATTGGCGGGCGTGAGGTTGTTCAGCTCGCCCCGTACCCAGGCGATGAGGTTCTCATCGAGAATCTTCTCCGCCAGGTCAATGGTGCGAAATGCGTAATAGTCCGCGATTTCCTGGTAGACCTTGTCGCGGTTGACGTGAAAATCGTCGACGAGGATTTGGGGGAGCTTGCGGCGATTCTTCTGATCTTCATGAGACAGGGTCTCGAGAGCGGAGACCAGGGTCGCAGACGTAATGATGGATTTATCGACGAGCAGGTCGCCGAAGTCCTTCTTGATCATCCGTGGTTGTGTCGAGGGAAGCGTTGTCATCTCATGCATCGGCGCTTAGTGCATCCCGTCCATCTTGATGTTGGCCGTCTCGGATGAGAGCAGTGTGAGAAACACCATCGACCCCATGATGATAAGAGATACCGAGACCTCGATGACGTTGATCAGATTCTTCATCGAATAGGTGTTTTCGGTTTCGTAGTAATCCGCCAGCTGCATCGAAGTGCCCTTCACATCCCCCGTTTCTCCGGCAGTTCGAAATCGTGAAACCGCCATCTCGGGAAAGAAATTTGTCAATTCCATCGCTTTTGCGAACTCCGTCCCGTATTTCAGCATCGAAGGGATGGCGACGGTTTTGATCTGACGTTCGAGGAATCGGTTCCTGCTGGACTCGCCCGCTTGCTGGATGGCGTCGATATTCTCACCCGATGAAGTATACAAAATTCCGAGGACACGACAAAACATTTCCACGCTCGTGCTTCTGAGAATTCTGCCGATATAGGGGACGTGGACAACGATTTTATCGAAGAAATAACGCCCGTTATCTGTGATCAGATAAGCATACATTCCCCCCGTAATTGCGATAAACAGGAATGAAATGACGCCGAGGTTCGCCTTCAGGAAATCGCTGAATGCAAGCGTCGCCGCTGTCAGCGGGGGGGTGTCCGCAGTGAGCGGGCCCAGGAGTTTCATCATCTCGGGCAGGAGATAGAGCACATAGAACCCAAGCGCCCCGATGAGGGAAAGGGACGTGACCGCGGGGAGAATCATGGAGCTCATGAGCCCCTTCTTGAACTCCGCCTGACGCTCGACGAAGCGGGCGACATTCTCAAAGATTAATTTCATGTTTCCGCTCTTGGTCGCAATCCCGAGCATGAGAGCGGTGTCCTTTCCCAGGACTTTCGACTGGCGCATGAATGCGTCGCGCGAATCGGCCCCCTCTTTGAGGTCCTTGATGATCGCGCGCAAAGCCCCCTTCAGATTCTTGTTGCGAACGTTGTTCGACATGATCTGGAGGATCTCGTTGTACGGCAGTTTCTGCTCGAGAAGGCGCGCGCTCGTGGCGATGAAGCTCACCAGTTCTCCCGAAGGAGCCTGGAACTGAAAATTGTAATGACGTCGGACTCTGCGTACTTCAAATCCGAGATTCTTCAGCGCCGTGACAACTTCGCCCCGGGTGAATGCGCTCTGGATGCCGTCGATCGTGCTTTCGCCTCGCTGCACCCGGTAGGCGTATTCCTTTTTCGAATGGATCGTGACGACCTGCCAACCCTGCGAGGCGGCCAGCGTGCGCGCACGGTCCCGTGCGGCAAAATAAGACGAAGCCGAAATCAGGCGCTGGCCCAGTCGCCCGTTCCGGTCTTTCAATGTAACTCTGTACTCAGATCCCTTCATGGAGTTGGATAACGTCCGAAGGCATCACGGACGAGGGTCGGCCGGTACCATCCGGTAGCTCGTGCCGCAGTGATAACAAAATTTTCCCTGTGGATGAAGGATCGGTTTGGAACAGTGGGGACACTCCTCGATCAGCTTCGTCCCACAGAGGATACAATAGCTCTGATTCTCCACGATATGAGAAAAATTCCCGCATCGCGGACAGAGCCGGTAGAAGTTAACGTTTGATCCGTTCGAATTCATCGTTGCATGTCTTCATATGCGCACGCGGCCGGGGCCACCGAGAGCAATGTACAGAGCAAAAACGTCGCACGCAAAAGCGAAATGGTGGGTGCAGGATGCCAGAGGAGGGTCGCAAGTACCCCGGCGGATGGAGCGAGCTTTAAGAGGGTTGTGTGTAGATTTTTGCTACTTGCCACATGTTTCCTCGATCCTTTTTCTGCCCCGCAAGAGTCTGCTGCACGTCGGCGACCAAAGTGACTCTGCTTCCGCCGACGACGCCGGTGGAAGTGATGCGCGCCCAACCAGGACCAAGGGTCACGCCGTCGATGGTGTACGACAGCGTACCGCCAAAAAGTGAAGAGGATGACTCAGATGAAGTAATTGAAAAATTGGAGGTCGCGAGTGAGTTGATGGCAAACCGAATGCCGCTCTGGGCGATATTCAGGGACTGCACATCATTGGCACGCCCCTCGGCAATTTCCGCGGTCAAACGATCGGATTTCTTGATTCCGAGCATGTAAAATCCGATAACCAGTGCAACGCCGCTGAGAAGAACGCCCTTGGACGATCCCATGTTATTTCAGGCCTTTCGTCAAAAGAACTTGCCCGTCAGATGCGAGAGCGTAACTCTCATAGCTGGGGCAGACATGAAAAGCCGTCTTCGTATTTTGGAGGGAGAGTGTCATTTGAGTGAATAAACTACAACAATATCGATGCCACAAAAGTAATGTGTAGAAAATACAAAAGCAACGAAAAAAATCTATTTTTGACACACAAGAATTGCTCTTGATTCCATATTTCTGAAATGTTCAGAATTAATTGAGACAGTTCTGAGTTTTTCGGAATTACCTTCGGGATAGCTTGATTCCGAGCCGTTTGCAGCGATCATACAGAGTTTTTTCCGGAATACTCAGAAGCTTTGCCGACTCCCTGATACTCCAGCCGGTTTGCTCGAGCGCTTGAAGTATGATCTCACGTGCGGCTGACTCGCGTGACTCTTTTTCGAGGTCCCTCAGTGATCGCGGGGTGAAGGACTTCGTTCGCACTTCACCAATTTCCTTCGGAAGATTCTCCGGAGATATTACTTCCCCGTTCGACAAGAGAATCGCCCTCTGAACGACATTCTCGAGCTCCCGGACGTTTCCGGGCCAGTGGTAGGCCATTAACTGATTCAGAGCAGCCGGGGAAATTCTCAGGTTTGGTTTTCCAAGAGCCGTCGCATATTTGGCGAGAAATGCATCGACGAGCGGCGGGATGTCCTCTTTGTGCGCCCGAAGCGGAGGCAGGGAGATGGGGTAGACATTGAGCCGATAAAACAAGTCCTCCCGAAAATGGGCCTGCTGGGTCATCGTGGCGAGGTCTCGGTTCGTTGCCGCGATAACCCGGACATCCACCGGGATTGGGGCCGTCCCTCCGACCCGGTCGATCTCCTTTTCCTGAAGAACGCGAAGGAGCTTCACCTGGGACTGTCCATCCAGCTCAGCGACCTCGTCGAGGAATATTGTCCCTCCTTCGGCAAGCTCGAATTTTCCTATCTTCGACTGAACAGCTCCCGTAAACGAGCCCTTGACATGTCCGAACAGCTCGCTCTCGATCAAATCCTTGACGAGCGAGCCGCAGTTGACGGCAACGAACGATTCGTCACTTCTCTTGCTCGATTGATGGATCTCGCGGGAAACAAGCTCCTTGCCTGTGCCTGACTCTCCCGTGATAAGTACCGTCACGTCCGTCATTGCGACTCTCCGGATCGACTCAAATATCTCTTCCATAACCCGGCTCTTGCCCACAATCGTCCCCGAAGTCCGGGCAACTTCGTCACGAAGGACGGTGTAGCTCCTTTTCAGTGATCGCTCTTCGATCGCTTTGCCGACGAGGGCCCGCAATTCTCCCACGTTGATCTCTTTTGACAGATAATGAAACGCCCCGAGCTTCATTGCCTCCACTGCGGTGTCAACGGAGGTGTGGGCGGTCATCATGATCACGGGAAGGTCGGGGAAGCTCTCCTTGAGACGGGTGAGGACTTCCTTGCCGCTGATTCCGTTTCCGAGCACCAGGTCGAGAAACATCGCGTCGACCCGCCGGCTGTTGAGGAGCTGAATTGCCTCCGCTTCCGACTGCGCGGTGAGGATGGTGAAGTACTTCCCTGTCAGGTTCTTGAAGTCCTGGAGGAATTGGGCGGAATCATCGAGAATGAGGACCGTCGACTGGTCAGCCATCGGTCCGATTGCCGTGAACCTGGGATACTTTCATGCCGGGGTTGTTCGCCCTCAGAATTTCCGATAGGCGGATCAGTTTCCTGTCGTGGTAAATACGATCGGCGGTCAGTACCCGGTAAAAGTATGAAGATTTTCCTAAAAGTGCAGGAGCGAAGAAGTATTGACGGAAGGCGACGAGGAACGGTCTTGATGGAAAATCACGCGGAAGGCATTCTCGAATATGACAAACGAGGAAACAGCCGAATCCTGCGAGGCCGGTCGAATCGACTGCAAATACCGATGATGACAGTCCGTGCCGGCTATGAAGGCGGGTCAGGAGTTCTCTTTCCTGGTATTCTCTTTCTCTTCGGCGTGGTGCTTCACAACCTTCGCCTGAGTGTGGAAGATGACCTCCTCGGCGATGTTGGTTGCAAGGTCGGCGACTCTTTCGAGGTTCCGGCTCACGCGGATCAAGTCCAATCCCCCTTCGATGATCCGGGGGTCGCTTTGGACGAGCTGGATGACCTGCTTTGTCATGGCGCGGTTGAGCTTGTCGATCTGGTCGTCCCGCTCAAGAACGCTGCGGGCAAGCTGGGGGTCGAGAAGGATAAAGCTGTCGAGTGCGTGGCGAAGCATCGCCTTCGTGATGTCGGCCATCGAAGGAAGCTCCAGCATCGGTTCGGTGGCAGGCGTCCGCACTAGCCCCAGGGCCGACTCTGCAATATTGACCGCGTGGTCGCCGATGCGTTCGAGGTCGTTGTTGATCTTCTGGACGGCGATGATGAGCCGGAGGTCGCTGGCGACAGGCTGCTTGAGCGCGAGGATGTCGATCACGCCGTTGTCAATTTCAATCTCAAGCGAATTGATGCGCTCGTCGCTATCGATGACTTTTTGGGCGAGCGCCTCGTCCTGCTCGAACAGCGCCTGGATCGCGGTGCTGAGACTCTCTTCCACAACGCTTCCCATTTTGATGAGAGATGTCTTCAGTCCGTCAAGTTCTTTTTGAAAGTGTCGTTCCATCGTTCATTCTGTGGTTAATGGTCAGGAGATGTCCGGTCTTCGGTGGAGCAGTCCCGGCGACATTGCCTATCCGAACCGCCCCGTAACATAATCTTCCGTCTGCTTCATGCTCGGCGCAGTGAAGATCTTCTTGGTCACATCGTACTCGATGAGATTCCCCATGTAGAAGAATCCGGTCATGTCGCTCACGCGCGCCGCCTGCTGCATGTTGTGCGTCACGATGACGACCGTGTAGCTCGACTTCAGTTGAAAGATCAGTTCCTCGATCTTCGCCGTTGAGATCGGGTCAAGGGCGCTCGCCGGCTCGTCCATCAGGATTACTTCCGGGTCGACAGCGAGAGTTCGCGCGATGCAAAGCCGTTGCTGCTGTCCTCCGGAGAGACTGACCCCGGATTTTTGCAGCGAGTCCTTCACCTCATCCCACAGCGCCGCCTGCCGCAGACTCCGCTCGACGACCTCGGCGAGTTTTCCGCGGTCTCGTGTGCCGTTGAGTTTCAACCCCGCCGCGACATTGTCGAACACCGACATCGTGGGAAACGGGTTGGGCTTTTGAAACACCATCCCGACCCTCCGCCGGAGGTTCACCGGGTCGATATCGTCGATGTTCTCCCCGTCGAGAAGAATCGACCCGACGCGCGATCCTCCCGCCACTTCATGCATGCGATTGAGGCAGCGAAGAAAGGTCGACTTTCCGCAGCCCGACGGCCCGATCACCGCAACGACCTGGTTTTCGGGAACGTCCAGCGACACGCCCTTGAGCGCCTGCGTTTTGCCGAAGAAAGCGTTCACGCCTTCGGCTTTCATCTTATACGTCATGCTATTTGCATTTCAACGATGAAAAGAATCCCAGGGCGGGGGTGGGATAACCGGCTAGCGTCATCGCTCAGCGGCGAATCGCCCGCGCGTAACGATTCTGAAGAGGACGTTGACCACGAAGATAAGCAAAATCAGAACAAATGCCGCGGCCCATGATTGCCGGATCCAATCCTCGAAGGGAGATTTGGAATAGTCGTAGGCGAATACCGTGAGAGCGGCGATCGGCTGTGTGACATCGGTTGACCAGAAGCGGTTTCCCAGCGACGTGAAGAGCAAGGGTGCAGTCTCCCCGGCTGCACGAGCAATGGCAAGGAGGACGCCGGTCGTGATACCCTTGAGCGCGGCGGGGAGGATCACGCGGAGCGTGGCCCGCCATCGCTGGATGCCGAGCGCAAGCGCAGCCTCCCGGTAAGAATCAGGGACCAATTTGATCATTTCTTCGGTCGTGCGCGTGACCGTCGGTATCATGAGAAGGCCGAGCGCCACGCCGCCTGCCAGGGCCGAAAAATGGCCCATCGGGAGGACGACGAGAATATAAGCAACGACGCCGACAACGATCGAAGGAATGCCGCTCATCACGTCGGTCATGAACCGTGTCACGGCACCGAATGCCGTATGTCCGTATTCCGCCAGATAGATTCCCGCGAGTATCCCGATGGGAAGTCCGAAGGCGCTCCCGATGAGGATAAGAATTCCGGTTCCGACGATGGCGTTTGCCATGCCGCCCCCCGTCTCTCCGACGGGCTTCGGCATGTGAATGAAGAAGTCCAGGTTCAGCGCCCCGATCCCCTGGGAGAGGGTGTAAAAGAAAATCAGGAAGAGAGGAACGAGCGCGGCGCCGACGCTCAGGAGCGACAGGCCGGTCATCGCCAGGTTCTTGGCTTTTCGCCAGCGGTAGACGAAGGCAGCACTCATGCGGCGGAAAACTTTCTCGTGACGCTCCAGACGATCAGACGGGCAGCGGCGTTCAGAATGATCGTGACGATGAAGAGGAGAAGAGCGATTTCGATAAGCGCGCTGGTATACATGTTTGTTGTGGCCTCGGCGAACTCGTTCGCGATGACGCTCGCCATCGAGTATCCCGTGTCGAGGAGCGAAAGGGAGATCTTCGACGTGTTCCCGATGACCATGGTGACAGCCATCGTTTCACCGACGGCGCGACCGAGGCCGAGGAGGATGGCTCCCAGAAGACCTGAACGCGCGTCGGACAGCATGATGCGCGATGTTTCCCATCGCGTGGCTCCGAGCGCAAGGGCGGCCTCGCGCTGGGAGTTGGGGATTGAGCGAAGCACGTCCCGCGAAACGGAAGTGATAATGGGGAGTACCATGATCGCCATGATCAGTCCGGCGGCGAGAACCCCGAATCCGTAGGGGGCTCCGCTGAAAAACGGGAGAAAGGACAAATGACGGATCAGGAATGGCTCGACCGAGACCCGAAGCCACGGCACGAGGACGAAGAAACCCCAGAGGCCGTAGACGATGCTGGGAATGGCGGCGAGCAGCTCAACGAGGAACGATACCGACGGTTCGAGCCAGCGTGGGGCCAGCTCGGAGAGGAAAACCGCGATGCCGAGACTCAACGGGAGTGCAATGAGAAGAGCGAGGACCGACGTCGCGATCGTCCCGAAGATGTAGGGGAGAGCGCCGTAGACGTCCCGCACGGGATCCCACGTCGACGAGACAAGAAACGACCAGCCGAATTTCCCGATCGTCAACTGAGAGCCCCGGTACATCTCGTAGGCCATCAGAAAGACGAGGGTCAGAACGATCAGGGCGAACAGGAACGTGACATTTTGGAAGATCCGGTCGCCGATATTGCGGCTGCCGGCCCGGGCCGGAGGTGCAAGGACTACATCGGGTGGATCAACGACGTTGTCATTGCCACCCGATGATGTTGAAGCGTCCGTCTTTGTTGGTTCGCTGGCCGGTTCCGTGTAGACCCTATTTGGTTGAGATTGTGCCAATCTTTGCTTCGCAGAGCTTTACCACTTCTTTCGGAAGGGGCGCATAGTAAAGGTCCTTCGCGTACGTCTGCCCCTCACCCATTGCCCACTTCAGGAAGCCGACAATCGCTTCCGCCTTCTGTTTGTCCTTCATGTCTTTGTAGATAAGCAGCCACGTAAATCCGCAAATAGGATATGACTTCTCTCCGGGCGCGTTCGTGAGCATCACACGCAGGTCGGAGGGCATATGGGCGGCCGCACCCGCGGCGGCGTACGAGACGCCCTCAAACGTCGGTTCGACATATTTTCCGGCTTCGTTCTTGAGCAGGGCGTACGGAAGGTTGTTCTTGACGGCGTACGCGAGTTCGACGTACCCCATCGCTCCCTCGGATTGTTTGATCAGTCCGGAAACTCCTTCGTTCCCCTTGCCGCCAAGACCGACCGGCCAATCCACCGACGTTCCTTTGCCGACTTTATCCGCCCATTTCTTGCTCACTTTTACGAGGTAGTCTGTGAAAATGTTCGTCGTGCCGCTTCCGTCGGAACGGTGGGCGACGAGGATCGCCTGGTCCGGAAAATTCTTTCCCTGGTTGATTTCGGCAATCCGGGGGTCGTTCCATTTGGTGATTTCACCGAGGTAGATGTCTGCCAGCACCCCGGGAGTCAGGTGGAGGTCATTGCCGATGGCCGGCACGTTGTAGGAAATGACAACCGCTCCCATCACGGTCGGGATGTGGATGATGTCCGAGCCCTGCTTCTCCTTGATCTCCTTCATCTGGTCTTCGCTCAGAAACGCATCCGACGCTCCGAAGTCGACCGTACCTTCGGTTACCTGCTTGATTCCGCCGCCGCTTCCAATCGATTGATAATTAAATTGGACACCGGACTTCTGGCTGTAGACATCGAACCACTTTGAATAGATGACGTACGGGAAGGTCGCTCCCGCCCCATTGAGCTTCATCTGCGCAAGGGCGCTGGGCAGAATCGCCGCCAGAGCCAGAACGACAGACGCGATGAGTTTGGAAAACTTCATGATACCTCCTATGCGATGAGGATTTTAGATGAATACATAATACAGTGTGATGCGTCCCGTAACCGATGCATTGATATCTTTCGTGGCGGTCGTTGGTTTCTCATACGTCTCGTAGAGAATGTTCGGTATGACGGAGACGTTCTTGTCCGGCTTCCATGAAAATCCCACAATAACATAATTGCGGATATCTCCGTATGCGGCCGTCTTCGAGTCATCGTTCGGGTCGAAATAGTCGTAACGCAGGACGACTGCTTTGTCGGCCTCGAGTGCGTACGATCCCCAGAGTGAAAGACCGATTCCGGTCTTGGTGGCGAGGGCCGTGCCATCGTTGTATCCGTTTCCCGTCGACTGCAGGAATCCTTCGGCTCCGGCGTTGAGCTTCCCTTCCGTGTAATTCACGAAACCGGAGAGCGTACTGGTGGCATCGTCAACCTTCGAGTGTGGGGGATTCGGGTCCGTGATCTGTGCGCGATCCTGGTAGTCGAAGTTTATCATTGCCCAGAAACTTGACGTCGGTTTTACAGATACTTGAGCGTAGTAACGCTTATACTTGTCACTTTCGATCGTACTCGTCCCGGCGCCGTTTCCGATCATGACCCAGTAATTAAACATTCCGTTTTCCGTGAGCTTTCCCTTGAGAGAGACGCCTAGATCCCGGGACGAAACAATACCGCGAAGGTCCATGATTGTTTTTTCAATCGACCTGTACCCCCAAGCGGCCTCTGAGGCGTCGAAGGTCGGTGTCGGCTGTATACCAAAAATGAGATTGCTGCTTCCGAAGATCCCCTTCCATTGCAGGAATGCATCCTTGACGTATGTAGTGATATGCTTGCTGGCCAAGAGTGTATCCGTTCCCTGATCGGCTTCGAGACGAAATCGGGACATGAACTTCTCGGAAATATCGTTGTCGTAGGCGAGGTAGATCCGACGAAATTGAAATGCTTGGTACGCCGTCCCGCCCGGAGCAGCACCGGTGGAAGCGTTGTTGGCGGACGGTGTCGCGGCATCGCGTGCGAAGTTATAATAGTAGTCTCCAAACATATATCCGCTGAACTTTCCCTGTGCTCCTGCGGTTGCCGCAAAGACCATCAAGAAAGCAGCAGTGGTGAGGAGGATTCGCATAGAAGACCTTTCGTGATGATGTGGTTGTAGGTTGGATGGGTCCAGGCCGCCAAAAAAAACCCGACATGGAGAACCCAATGTAAGTAACACGTCTTAGGTTGATGTTAGAGCCATATTAAGGAATTGTTAAGAAGCCCGAATCATCCGGTCCCGATACACGCCGGATGACGATGAATAAAAAAGGCACAAGCCCGATGCTGGGCGGGCTCGTGCCGTTTGTCCCCACCACAGGGAGGTCGTCGCGGGGATTCTTTCTGGTCTGTTGAGAACCTTAAGCGGTGAAGGTCTGTGACCGGAAGTCAGGAGTCAAAGCCGGGCGACGGCCGCGAGGATGATGAACGCACTGAAGATCATCATGCACGACCAATAAAACTCCCGCTTGCCGATGGGCCGACGATCCTCTGTAAACATCGACCCGGGAACCACAAACGCGAGCAACTCCCGAAACAGCGGGATCCTCTGATCTCCTCGTTCCAGTTTCATGCCGGTCATCGGGCCCCTCCTGATTGTTGCACCAAGGTACTCCTGCAGGGTAAGGATCGTGTTAGGTCGTTGTTATGAAATCGTTAATCGTGCAGAATTCTGCTTCTGCATGCGGCAACCCCTTGTTCCCTCATCTGCTGTGCGGTATATTTGAATCGCCTTTCGACGATGAAAATCCAATCCTACGTCCTCGGACGCGCGCTCAAGAGTCTCCGACTCCCGGAATCGACGCTGCAGCACATTGAGCTGGCCGGAGCATTGAGCGAAGTCGACGGAACCGGATTTCCCGAAGAACTTTTTCAGCTCAGCGCTCCGATGGTTGCCCGGGGACTGCACAACTATGCCGTCCTGCAGATGAGGCGCGATTGGGTCTTTCCGTATTGGGTCCGCCAGCAGCTTGACCACGAAGGTCCGGGCTTTGTTCCACGGTCGCAAAATCCCCTGCTCCTGAACGTCACCCAGCGAAACTGGACCGCGCTCGGCTCTCCGACCGGCAAACACGAAGCGATCATCGACCCGCGCGGTCTGGCAACGCCGCTGCCGCGCGAGTGGTCCGTGGACACCTGGATTGCGGTCGACGGAAAAACGTTCTTCCCTTCGAACGCCCGCGACGCACGACAGGATATCGCCTCGGGAATCCCGAGATTGACGACGAGCTTCGATTTCGACGGGCTCGCCGTCGAGCTGGAACATTTTGTCGACTCGACAAACCAACTGCTTGATATTCTGTTCGGGTGCGCGACGGTGACGAATCGTCTCGACCGGACTCTGACCGCCTGCGTTGGGATTGCGGTGCGACCGTTCAACCCCGAGGGCATCGCCCCGGTCCAGAGAATCGAGCATGTCTCCCCCCGCATGGTATCCGTCAACAGGACTGTCGGTGTTGTTTTTGCCGCGGACCCCGACGGGTTTTATTCCTCTACCGGGAGTGCGGGAGATGGGTCCGCACTCTTCGCGGCGGCATGCGGAGCGAGGCGGAACGGAAAAGCGCCGGCGCTGGAATCCTCCGCGCGGTGTCCCCAGGGACTCGCATCGGGTTTCGCGCTCTACCGGTTTGAGCTCCCCCCCGCCGCGGCGCAGCGCGTCCATTGGAGCGTTGCGCTGGGCGCCGAAGCGGAGTTGCGCCGCAAGAAAACCAAGACGAGCTGGCGCGTGTCATACGCAAAGAGAAAGTCCCGCCATGAAGAGCGCTGGAAGGAAGAAGTTTCGCGCGGTGCACGATTTCTTTTTTCCGACGAGCACTGCCAAAAAATCTTCGATGCATCACTCCTCGCGCTCCTGGAGCTTCAGGAGGGGGAATTCATCTCTCCCGGCCCGTTTCTCTACCATCATTTCTGGTATCGTGACGCGGGACCGATGCTCCGCGCACTCGACATCGCAGGGCATCCGAATCGGGTCCGGCAAGTCCTGGACGCCTTTCCGCGGCGAATGACGCCCGAGGGTTTTTTTCGCGGCCCGGCCGGCGAATGGGATTCCAACGGAATCGTCCTCTGGTCCATCTACCATCATTTCCTGCTCACACGGTCCGAGAGCTGGCTCCGGAAACATCTCGACATTCTCGAGAAAGGCGCCCGGTGGATCATGCGGATGCGGCGGAACAGTCACAACGGGAAGGCGGTCACCCACGGGATCATGCCCGCAAGTCTCAGCGCGGAACATCTTGGAACCGTGGACCAGTATTTCTGGGATTCATTCTGGTCTCTGGCGGGGGTCAAGGCGCTGTGCGCGGCGCTCGCCGCCCTCGGCATGGAGGACTCGATTACCCCCTATTCGCGAGAAGTGCACGAATTTGAGCGCGTGCTGAAGGAGGTACTCGAATCGATCAAGACGAGGGAAGGCGAGGAATTAATCCCGGCGACTCCAACACGGGGATTCGACGAGACTGCCATCGGGTCGGTCTGTGCCGTATATCCGCTCGAACTTTTTGGGAGGTCTTTCGCACCTGCCGAAAGAACTCTTCGCAAGATTGCCGAACGCTTCGTCGAAACCCGCGGCTTTTTCCACCCAGTCATTCACTCCGGATACAACCCCTACCTCACACTGCAAGTCGCGCATTCGTTCCTCTATCTCGGGGAAGGGGAAGATGCCTGGCGTATCGCCGGCACGATCCTGTCGAACATGAAGCCGCCCTACTCGCTTCCGGAGGCGATTCATCCGAAAACCGGGGGCGGGGCGATGGGGGATGGACATCACGGATGGGCGGCGGCCGAAGTGATTCTCTTCCTGCGCGACTGCGTGGTGCGTGAGGTGGACGATGAACTCCGGCTGTTCGAGTTCGCGATCCCGCAGCTCGTCAGCCGGGGCAAGGATTGCAGCTTCAAAAACCTGCCGACGGAGTTCGGAACGATTTCCGCATCGCTCCGATTCGAATCAGCCGAGCGCGCGACGCTGGAGTTCGAGGCGAGTTTCTTCGAAGGACACCGCCCGCGCACCGTCAGTTTTCATCTGCCGTTTGAAGCGAAGAGAATCGTATCCGTATCGCCCAACCAGGTCGAAGAGGTGCGGGCGGTTGACGGCGGAACGGTTCTCCGGTGTTCATCAGGAATCGGCACCGTGTTCTTCGAACTCTGACCGGTCCGCAGCGTTTATCCGAAACAATCTGCGATTCGTTCCCAGGTTCCGGCGGGCAATTTCAGCTTCCTCTTCATCATTCCCGACCCAGATCGAACAGCCCGCATCATGCGTGAGACGCATGAAGGGCAGGTCGTGGATGCTGTTCCCCGCAGTCAGTAAAGGCCGGACGTTGCCGACAAACCGGCGGTAGACATCCACCTTGCCCTCGCCCAGCGGGAGCGGTTCGATGAGAGTCCCCTGCACAATATCGTCCTCGACGTGTGGACGTAAACCGAACACGACAGGGGCAAACGCACCAAACCAGTGCGAGACAGCGATCCGGGCAGAAATTTCGTTGGTCGAAGTGATCAAAATAATCCGGTAATCCAGATGCCTGAGAAGCCGGAGCAGCGGCAGGAGTCTGGAGTTCGGATGCGGGACGGGAACCCAGTCTCCTTCGATCTCAATGTCCGAAGAAGCGGGAGAGAGCACATGATGGGTTGCTGTGACAAGCGTACGGAGCGGGAGACCATCCATCGCCGTGACAACTTTGCAATATCCTGTCAACACATCTTCGCGAAGGCATTCCTGGTAATCCGTCCACGTTAACGAAGGAGGATGGCCGTCTTTCCACAGCTGCGCAAAGACCGCTTCTCCCAAATCTCCGTCGAGCAGCGTGTTGTCGAGGTCGAACACCGCCACCTTTTCCCGAACCCGAATTTCTCCCTGGCGGGTCAGCCCTTCCATTCGATGGATATGGCCCAGAAGGAACCGTGCGTCATCCGCACATGCCGTTCGGATCGTGCGGTCCGCGCTTTTCCGGTCTCCGGCCCTGAGCCGAAGCGACGTTATTCGATTTGGGTCACGCTGCAGCCTGGAGCGCGAGAGCATGCTGGTTTTTGACGCTGCGGAATTTGTGGAAGGACCGAAGGAGCGAAGAGACCTGGTACGGAATCGGAAGATGCTGGGTCGTAAGGCTCGTCATCCCGTTCTCAAAACGGATGAGATTATACTTGAGAAAACGGACCGGGTCGTCGCATACTGCGCCGGCGCCGTTCGCGAGAAAAATGCCGTCTCGCTCGTAGATTTCGTTCCGGTGGATATGTCCGTGGAGCACGTAGCGAACGCCAAGAGACCTCAACAGTTTCAAGAGCCGTTTTCTTCCCCTCATCCTCATCGTATTCGATTCGACGCGTCTCCACAAGGAACTGTCGGTTGATTCGTCGTTGAGGTTATTAAAGTGATGGTGAAGGATGGCGATCGGAATCCGGTTTTGCGGGGTCGAAGTCTGAGCGTAGCGGAGGAGAGAGCTGACTTGCGAATCCGCGAGGGATCCGTTTGTTCCAAGAGGGTTTTTCCACGGCGACCAGGGGGGGATGGAATTGAGCCCGAGCAGCGAGAACGGTCCCAGCGTCTTGACGAACGGATAGAGATTGTCGTCATCGAGCCGCGCGACCCCGCCGAACGTCTCGGCAAACGCTTCATGAAAGAGGCGGAGATGACTGTGATAATCGACGGTGCGAATGTGCCGGGGGAAACTCAGGATGTCGACGGCGCGATGAGGACCGCCGAAGATGTCGTGATTCCCGGGGACGACGGTGAGCCGGTCGCTTCGGAGAAATCCCAGCTTTGAAAAAATCTCCCGGGCCAGATACAGGTCGTCCGGGTCCGCCGTGCTGACGATGTCCCCCGAGATGACCAGATGGTCGCATCCGGCATCGAGAATGTGACGGAGGAGAAGCTTCAGCGACGAGATGTGCTCGCGATAGTAAAGACGGCTGAGATGCGGGTCGGAAATATGAGCGATGGTAAATCGTTGGGGCGATGCAGGCGGACGGAGAATTCCCGCATCGAAGTCGGCCGACCCCGAGGCGATGCGCTCAGGCAGCGCGGGATCGGCGACCGCGGTTTGATGAATCAATGACGTCTGCGTAGCTGGCAAAGAGTTGTTCCAGGATCGTTTCCCATCCATACTGGTTCGCGCGGCGGAAGGCGGCCGCCCGCATCGATTCCCGGAGATGCGCATTGTTCAAAAGCCGTTCGATTTCGTTTGCCATCGCGATGCGGTCAAGCGGGGGGACATGAATTCCCGAGACGCCATCCTGGACGATTTCCGCCGCCCCGCCGACATTCGCGGCAACCGGGACAAGTCCCGAAGCCATCGCCTCGAGCGTGACCAGTCCGAATGTTTCAGTCGTCGACGGGAACACAAAGATGTCGCTTGACGCGTAGGATTCCGCAAGCGTCGTCCCGGTCTGCGAACCGAGGAAATGCGCCCCCGGCATCATCATCTCCAGTTCGTTCCGCGCATGTCCGTCGCCGACGACAACCATCTCAAAATTGCACCCGCGCGACCGCAGGAGAGAATAGACATCGGCAAGCACGGCAAGGTCTTTTTCCCAGACAAGCCGGCTGACGAAGAGGACAACCGGTTTCTGTCCGGCGCCGAACCTCGACCGCCACGGCCCCGACCGTCGGGTGGGATGAAAGAGCGACAGGTCCACCCCGTTCGGGAGATACTCCAGCCGCTCGATGTCGTGTTCTTTCAGCTCTTCGAGGATCGGAACGGACGGAACGAAAGTGCGGTCCATATTATTATAGAGACGCCTGCTGACCTTCCACACCACTTCCTCCAGCCCCTCCATCCGGTAGTAGCGGGGGTAGGTGGGAAAGTGAGTATGATACGTTGCAACGACGGGGAGGTCGTAATGCGTGGCGTAGCGGAGGGCGCCGAGGCCGAGTGTGCAAGGGCTGTTGATGTGCACGATATCCGGCCGGAATGCGTTGAGCCGTCGGGCGAATAGGTGGTACGACGGAAGAGCGAGACGGTAAGACTTCTGGATCGGAAGGACGACGGAGGGAACCTTGTATGTCGGGATGATGGCATCGTCCGCGTCGGGCAGTGTTGAGGCAAATGCGATCGCCTCGACGTTCCGGGCGACTGCTCCTTCGAACATCTTGTACATCACTCTCGTCACTCCATCCTGTCCCTTCCGCAGGTTTGCATTGAAGTAGGCGATTCTCATGTGCATTCTTCTCCGTGTCCGCCACAAAACTATGAATTGCCCGTTATCTGAGTGTCAATGTACCTTTAATGGTTTGTCAACAATTGTTCCACGCGTGAAAACAAAAACCGGTCTCCCGCTCGCGGATATCCCGCAGTTCCGTTGCAACACCCGCGGTCCAGCCGCACCCGGCCCGATTCTCGATTCCTCCCGCGAAACCCGAGAAGGCAGGTCGAGAATTAACAGTATGTTAACGGGCGATGCCGGCATGCGGATTGATTCAACACTTCTTATTCTTTACCATAGATGTTCCCGGCGGCCATGGCAAGAGCGTGGAAGATTGAAGGTCTGAACCCCGACCAATTTCTCAAAACATCTCTCCCGAAGATCCTTCGGCTGCGTTTTGACGAGATGTGGTCGTATCTGGATGATACGATCGAGGGGAAGGACGTTAACCCGCTTCACGACATGAGAGTCTCCGCACGCAGGTTGCAGGCTCTCCTCAGAATTTTTCGGGACGCGCTCCCGAAGAAGAAGGTTGACCGCCAGATAAAAGTTATTCGGGACCTCGTCCGCCATCTGGGAGGGGTTCGGGAACACGACGTTTTCCTCGACGCTCTCCTCGATTACAAGAAGGGAAGGCCTGACGGAGATGAACGTTCGGTCGACCTCATGATCGCCCGCGAGAAAAGCCTGCGGGTTGCGGAGCAATCGGCCCTCCGCCGTTATCTTCTGCACTTGCGGCGGGCCGAGTACGACCACATCTTCAAAGACTTTGTCCGCGACGCGACCTGACGGTCATGGCCCGCCGATGGAAAACGAAACCCAAGAAGAGTCTGCGGGAAAATGCGCAGGAGATCATTCCGCTCCTCTTCGATGAATTCATGGAGACAAAGGTCCGCGTGGTGGGTCATCCGCGCCTGAAAGACGAACTGCACGGGATGAGACTGAAAGGGAAGATGCTGCGCTACATCATGGAGATCGCCGGGGGATTCTATGGGCCGGCGTTCGGAGAATGCTATGAGGAGATCCGGCGTGCCGTGGGGCTCATGGGCTCCATCCATGACTGCGACGTGCAGCTGCCCGTCATTCAGCAGCACGTGAGGGAGCTCCGTGCCTTCAATGCTGCTGTGAAGTCGGACGACCGCATCCCGACCGCTCCGATGGTCGTGCTGCACCATCAGCACAAAGAACGGCGGAATACGCTCTTCAACGAACTCTGCGGCATCCTCCTGCGTTGGGAAGCTGAAAATTTCCGGGGTCGCATCCTTCTCTCGATGACGAGAGCAACGGAGCTGAGCCAGCCATGAAGGTGTACATTCTCCGCCACGCCCCCGCCGTCCCCCGAGGTACCGTCGCCTACGCGCACGACGACCGGCCGCTGACCGACGAAGGGAGGAAAAAAATGTCCAAGGCCTCCAAAGCCCTCGCCGAGGTCGCAAAGGATGTGGAGGTCATCCTGACGAGCCCCTTGATCCGCGCCCACGATACGGCCGAAATTGCGGCTCGCGCTCTGGGGATGGAAGACAAGCTGGAAATCTGCAAGGAACTCGCGCCGGGCATGGTAACGAGTGAACTCCTCTCGGCCCTCGGCAAGTATAAATCGTTCTCAAGCATTCTGGTCGTCGGTCATGAACCGGACCTTGGCTACCTTGCCTCGGCCCTGCTCGGCAGCACGACCTCCGTCATCGAACTCAAGAAGGGGGCCATCTGCTGCATTGAAGTGTCTTCACTGCCGCCGAAGAAACCCGGCACGCTGATCTGGCATCTTCCCCCCAGAATGCTTCGCAACCTGAAAACATAGAACCGGAGACCGCATGCCGCGACTGTTCGATCAACCACATCCGTATCCCGGAAAGCTCATCGTCGTCGAGGGCATCGACGGGTCCGGAAAATCCACGCAGCTCCAGCTGCTCCAGAAATGGCTCTTGAACGCGAAGTTCCGCGTCTTCTTCACCGAGTGGAATTCGTCCGCGCTGGTGAATGAGACGATCAAGCGGGGAAAGCGCAAGAACCTCCTGACCCCGACGACGTTCAGCATCCTCCACGCAACCGACTTCGCCGACCGCCTTGCCCATCTCATCATCCCTCCCCTGAAGGCGGGCATGATCGTCTGCGCCGACCGGTACGTCTACACGGCGTTCGCCCGGGATGTTGTCCGCGGCGTTCATCCCGAGTGGGTTCGAAACCTCTACGGGTTCTCAGTGCGGCCGGACCTTGCTTTGTATTTCAAGGTGCCGATTGATGTATCTCTGAAACGAATCCTCAACGGAAGGATCGCGCTGAAATTCCACGAGGCGGGGATGGACCTCGGACTGAGTGACGACCCGAAGGAGAGCTACCGGCTCTTCCAGACCAGAATCCTTGAGGAGTACGACAAGATCGCAACCGAGTACAACCTGACCGTCATCGACGCGACGCAGTCGATTCAGAAACAGCAATCGGTTCTGCGCGACCTGGCGAAGGAGATGCTCGGACACTACAAGCCCGCGCCGTTCCTTCAGAAGAAAGAGAATGTCTATGTCGCCTGAAAAGAAGAAAACATTCTACGGCTTCGGCCTTCCCTACATCGACGTGGAGGACTTGCGCGGCAAACTGATCGTCATTGAAGGGACCGACGGCGTTGGCCGGTCGACGCAGATTGAGGAGCTCAAAAAATGGCTGGAGGTGAAGGGCTACGGCGTCGCGACGACGGGATGGACACGCTCTCCGCTGCTGGGTAAAGCGATTGAAGAGGCAAAGTCGGGACACACGCTCAACGTGAGCACGTTCAGCCTTCTCTACTCGGCGGACTTTGCCGACCGGTTGGAGCACGAAGTAATCCCGGCGTTGCGTGCAGGGTTCGTGGTGCTCGCCGACCGTTACATTTACACGGCGTTCGCCCGGTCCGTCGTACGCGGAGCCGACCGGCAATGGATCCGGAACGTCTTCGGCTTCGCCATCGAGCCCGACGCCGTCTTCTATATGAGGATCAACATCGAGGACCTTATCCCGCGCGTCATCAACAGCCAGACGCTTCAAAAGCGCTACTGGGAGGAACAATCGGGAGAGGGAATGGACTACTGGGAATCCGGGATGGACCTCCGGCTGGGGGAGGATTTTTACGACAGTTTCCTGGAATACCAGAAAGCGGTCTTGAAAGAATTCGACAAGATGACCAACGAGTTCAATTTTTCGATTGTCGATGCTTCGCGCAGTTTCGAAGAAACGAATCGCGACCTGAAGCACGGTATTCTCCGTGTGCTCGAAGATGAAGACGCCGAAGAAAAACCTCGCCGCAATTGACATCGGCACCAACTCGTTCCACCTTATCGTGGTCGAGATCGACACGTCGACGGGGCGTTTCAAGATCCTCGACCGGGAGAAGGAGATCGTGCGTCTCGGTTCCGGCTCGACCGACATGAAGTATTTGTCGGAAGCGGCGATGGAACGCGGGGTCGAGACGCTGAAGCGATTCAAGGACATCGCCGACTCGCTCGGGGCTCCGGTGCGCGCGATCGCGACCAGCGCAGTGCGCGAGGCCCTGAACAAGGACGAATTCATCCGCCTCGTCCAGACGGAAACGGGTGTGAGGATGGAGACGGCTTCGGGTGTGGAGGAGGCGCGACTTATTTACCTCGGCATCCTTCAAGCATTGCCGATCTACGCGCGCAAGATTTTGATGGTCGACATCGGCGGCGGAAGCACGGAATTTCTCGTCGGCCAGCGGGGAAAAATTCAATATAGCAACAGTCTGAAAGTCGGAGCCGTGCGCCTGACCCAGCGGTTTTTCAAGGACGCCGAACTTGATTCGCGTTCGATTCACGAGTGCCGCCGCTACGTGGCCGGGATGCTTGCACCGGTTGTTCGCTCCGTGGGGAAGTACCGTCCGGAAGTCGTCGTTGGAAGTTCCGGCACCATCACGAACATCGCGCGCATGGTCGCGTTCGAACGAGGGGAAGAGGAAACCGAATCGGTCAACAATTTTACGTTCACGCAGCACGAGATGACGGACGTCGTCAAGAGTATCCTCGACGCGCGCGATGCGACCGGACGGTCGGGACTGGGAGGGCTCGACCCCGGAAGAGCCGATATCATTCCGGCGGGGGCGATCATCCTCGAGCAGATTCTCAAAGAGCTGAACATCAAGAGCATGACGGTTTCGGAGTACGCCCTGCGGGAAGGAATCGTTCTCGACACGATTCAGCAAGAGAAGACGTACCGCAAGGCGGACCACCTGGGCGACATCCGCTACGGAAGCGTCGTGCACCTTGCAACGCTTTTTCACAACGAGCAACGGCACGCGGCGCAGGTGGCGAAGCTCGCCCTCCGTATCTTCGACCAGACGGCGCGCCTCCATCGACTGGGGGAAAAGGAGCGCGGCTACCTGGAATCCGCCGCCATGCTGCATGAGATCGGGTTGTTCGTCTCCCATGACCAGCACCACCGTCATTCGTACTACCTGATCCGCAACGCCGAGCTCCTGGGCTTCACGGAAAACGAAAAGGAGATCATTGCAAACGTGGCACGCTACCACCGGAAGAGCCATCCGAAAATGAAACACGAGGGATACCGGAAGCTCGATGCCGACGACCAACGCGTGGTGACGGTCCTTGCCTCGATCCTTCGCATTGCCGACGGTCTGGACCGTTCGCATTCTTCACGCGTCAGCGACATCCGTTGCAGGAAGGTGGACGGCACCCTCCGCATGCACCTCAAGAAGAGGGGTGGCGCGGCGCTCGACCTTGAAATGTGGGGAGCGGACAGAAAGAAATCACTGTTCGAAGATACGTTTGGGCTGAAGGTCAAACTCTCATAGGTGTGGGCGGGGGTGGGCTCAGAGGAACCGGGTTGGCCGTGCTGACAAGCACCAAGCACCAAGAACCAATTTCGAAAGAACAAACAAATACCAAATCCCAAAACACAAACAAGTACCAAACTCCAAATCCCAAATCACAAACAAAAACCAAATCCCAAATAACAAACAAGGACCAAATCTCAAATCACAAACAAGGACCAAATCCCAAATCACAAACAAGAACCAAATTCCAAGTGGCGAAGCCATCGCGTTGGAACAAGCACGGAAAACTCAAAGTCCAAAGGGACAAAACGCAAGAGGCAGTTTGAAACTTTTGTCATTGTGCATTTTAGATTTGTTTGAATTTCGGTGCTTGTAATTTCCCGACTGGATTTTGGAGCTTCCTCATTCGAGTTTCTCATGACTGAGAGTTCTCGCACGCGGTCTGCTTCAAACAGTGACGATGTCCAAAGGGACAAAACGCAAGAGGCAGTTTGAAACTTTTGTCATTATGCATTTTAGATTTGTTTGAGATTTGGTGCTTGTAATTTCCCGACTGGATTTTGGTGCTTCGTCATTCGGGTTTCTCATGACTGAGAGTTCTCGCACGGGCGTCTGCTTCAAACGGTGACTATGTCCAAAGGGACAAAACGCAAGCGGGAGTTTGAAACTTTTGTCATTGTGCATTTTAGATTTGTTTGAGATTTGGTGCTTGTAATTTCCCGACTGGATTTTGGAGCTTCCTCATTCGGGTTTCTCATGAATGAGTGTTCTCGCACGCGCGTCTGCTTCAAACGGAAACTATCCATCCACGCTTGAACCAACTATGAGCAAAACGATACTTGTTGTTGACGACGAGAAGGACATCGTCGACATGTTGAAGTACAACCTCGAGAAAGAGGGATACGCCGTCTTGACCGCGTACACAGGCACCCGTGCCCTGGAGCTGGCGCGCAAAAAGCCGGACCTCATCCTCCTGGACATCATGATGCCGGAAATGGACGGGCTGGAAGTCGTGCGTCAGCTGAAAAAGGAGAAATTGACGGAAATCATCCCGGTGCTCTTTCTGACGGCCAAGGGGTCGGAAACGGACGAGATCGTCGGACTCGAGCTGGGGGCCGAAGATTACATTGTGAAACCGCTCGCCGTTGGCAAAATTCTGGCCCGCGTGCGGTCGGTGTTCCGTCGGCGGGAACAACAGGCAAAAGCGGGCGCGGCGCCGGCCGAGATCATTCAGGTCGAAGACCTGGAGATAAACGTTCAGAATTACTCCGTCATGCTTTCGCGAAAGAAAATCGCGTTTCCACGGAGGGAATTCGAAACACTCGTCTATCTTGCGCGTCACCGGGGCATGGTGCTCTCGCGGGAAAAGATCCTTGACGCGGTCTGGGGCCAAAATGTTTATGTCGTCGACCGGACAATCGACGTCCACATCCGCAAGATCCGCGAGAAGCTGGGGACATACGGGACGTTGATCGAAACGGTCAAGGGCGTCGGCTACCGGTTCAAAGCTGATTGATGCGAAGCCTGCAATGGAAAATAACGGCGATATATGCGGCGCTGGCGGCCACGGTCGTCATCGTCATCGGCGTGACTGCCGGCTCGAGGCTGGAGTCTTATCTCCAGAGTCGCACTGTCGACCGCCTTACGTCTTACGCCGACCTCTTCGTTTCCATCCTCCAATCGGACCGCTCAACCTCGTTCCATGAGATCGAATCCCGGGTACGGAAGATCCCCGGGGTCGATCACCTCCGGGTGATGCTGATCGGCGGGAATGGGGAGACACTCGCAGATTCGGATTTATCGGACGACAGATCGGCCTCGGGGGTGAATCTTCTTCACCAGCCGGAGGTCGAGAAGGCGTTGAAAGACTCCGTCGGCTCCGACATCAGGAAGGGCGATTTAACCGCGGGCGACATGGTTTATGTCGCGCGCCTCGTCGCCTCGCCGGCGGCGGAAGGACGATATCCGGGGTTGAAATTCATTCGTCTCAGTATGCCGTTGGATGAACTGCGGGCAGAGATGAACCTGATCCGGTGGAACATTTTTTTCTCGGGTTTCATCGTGTTTCTGCTGATTGCCGCCTTCAGCGTTGTGGTTTCACGGCGCATCGCGAAGCCGATGGTCAGAATTTCAGACGGCCTCGAGGAAATTCGCACGGGCATTCTGAATAAGCACATCGAGATTTCCTCCGACGACGAGATCGGCCGCGTGGCGGAGGCGGTGAACGGGCTTGTCGATAAACTCAACGCCGACCGGGTGGAAATGGAAAAACTGCAGCGAACCCGGAGCGAGTTTCTTGCGAATGTCTCACACGAACTCCGGACGCCGATCTTTGCCATCCAGGGAATGATCGAGACACTTCTCAACGGCGCGATCGACGACCCGGCAGTGAACAAATCATTCCTGGAAAAAGCCCAGTCGAACGCCGCCCGATTGGATGCGCTCTTGACCGACCTGATCAACATCTCCCAGATCGAAGCCGGCGAGATGCGGATGAGCTTCCGCTATTTCTCTCTCAAGGATTTTCTTGAATCGACCGTGAAGGACCTCCAGCCGGTCGGCGCGCAACGCCATGTCGCGCTGGTCTTCGAAGAAAAAACAAAGGAGGCGACGGAAATTTACGGAGACCGGGGACGACTTCGCCAGGTGATGGAGAATTTGATCGAGAACGGGTTGCGCTACAACAAGGAGGGAGGAGAAGTCCGGGTCGTGGCGGAAGATTCAGAGGGGGGTGTGATGATCAGCGTGATCGACACCGGAATCGGGATCGCACCGGAACACGTGTCGCGCATTTTCGAGCGGTTCTACAGGGTCGACAAGGACCGCTCGCGGGAAGTCGGCGGGACGGGCTTGGGTCTGGCCATCGTCAAACACATCCTCGAGGCGCACGGAACAAGGGCCGAGGTCTTGAGCACGCCGGGGAAGGGAAGCATGTTTCGGTTTGTGATTCGAAGCGGGTAGCTTCGGCGAAGCAGTCAGCAATCACAACTCATAACGGATTGGAGCTCCGCCAAGAGGCGGCGTACACGTAAGCTGCGGCGTTGATAACTTTCCTAACGTACTATCCGAACCTTGATTTCCATTTGCGGCTAGTCCCGTCAGCTTGAGCCACTGGCTAGGTTGCCGACCTTTATCATTTTATGAAGACAAGTTTCTTCGTCTCAGTGAATTGATCAGCTCGCAAACGATAAAAATAGATACCACTCGCTAACCTTGAAGCATCCCATTGTCGATAATGACTGCCGGCTTCCAATTGGTCTGAAACAAGAGTTGCAACTTCTTTTCCGATCGTGTTGAATATTGTCAGCGAAACAAATGATCGTGATGGAAGAACAAATGAAATTGTCGTAGATGGATTGAAAGGATTAGGATAATTTTGGTCCAAATGATAATTACGTGGAGAAAAATCATTAGAAGTGAGCTTTACATCTGTTATCGATGAGTTACGAAGAGAATGACTGGTCCAGTAGTAAGGGATGCAAGTACAACCGTCACTCATGGAGACAGAATAAAGTCCGACATTCTTTTTAAACTTGAAGAAAAATATTGTCGGAGCGTTGTTCACGCGAGACAAGAAAGTGAATATGCCATCAGTATCGACCAAGGCGTATCTGTAAACTAGTGCAGTATCCGTCAGGTTTGGAAGAAATGGGAGGACCGAGCGTATATCAGAAGTATCGCAGTACAATTGATGGTGACCATGGTTAATTTCCGTGATTTCAATTGTATCTATTTGGGCGGGGATTTCCTGCCACCCCATATTATTTGTGTTAGTCCAGCGGTTTTCGGTTTCTTGCAGCATCCAACGAGTTGAATCAATTGTAGCTACCTTGTCAAAGACCTCTAAGCTTACAGTTCCTGTATCGCTAAACGTGGCAATTACGCCGCCATCGTTGCGGTACTCGTAATCATATTTATATATCCATTGATTCCCGATAGCGAGGGGAAAAACATCAACATA
>DATJYV010000198.1:0-4953 GCA_035499415.1 Bacteroidota bacterium | reverse complement strand
AGGAACCCCAATTCGGCTCCCAGCACCAGATATTCCGTCACGATGGTCGCCACGGCCGCCCCTTGAATTCCGATGGACGGAATGAGGATGAGGTTCAGGGTGACGTTCGCGACGGCTCCGATCGCGGTCGCGGCAGTGGCCTGTCTCTCGTGGTGAAGCGCATTCAGCGCGACGCCGGTCAAGTTGTTCAGGAAGACCCCGGGAAGCGCGAAGCTGAGGAGACGGACGATGGACGCGGATGCGGCGTAACGCTCGCCGAAGAGTAACTGCACCGCGAATGACGAGAAAAACTGATAGAACACGACCGCAAGAATCGCGGTCCCGGCGAGCACGAGAGCCGGCTGGACGATGCGGATAAGCGGAAGACGCTTGTCTTTGGCGACATGGACGGAGAACCGGGTGAAGGCGGGTGTGAGGATGATGCCATGGAATCCCTGGGGGAGCCGGTACATGCCGTACGCGACGCCGTAAACGGCAACTGCATGGAAATCGAGAAATTTCCGGATCAGCAGAACATCAATCCTGTCATAGACGGCCACGAGAGCCAACCCGATGCCGATCGGGAGTGATGACCGGAGGACGCGGGTGAGAGCCCGGACATCGATTCCGGCGAACGAGAACGGGATGACAGGACGAATCGTTCTCGAAAGCACGGTGCCGTGGACGATTCCGGAAAGGACGATGAGGAGGATGATGGCGACGGGCGGCGCTCCGGCGAATGCGAGAACGGGTGCGCCGGCGAAGAGGAGCAGCCGGGCGATCAGAAGAGACCGAAGAGACTCGCGATAGAGCCCTCTTCCGTAAAGAATTGCGTTGAGCATGAGGTTCATGCTCAGGATGAACACCGCGGCGGGGATCGCGAGTTGAATCGCCAGATCCATAGTCGAGCGGGGGGAGACGTACAGGGTGGACGCGACGACGAGCGGAATGAAGAGGAGAGACCGAAACGCAACGGATGAAGAAAGCTCGCCTGCAAGGCCGTCGCGTGGAACGACGGATTCCCGCTGAAAATAGACGGCTGTCCCGGATTCGAAAAGAATTTGCAGAAGATTGCAGAAGGCAAAGATCGCGGTGATCTCGCCATACGTATCCGGGGAGCTTGTTCTCGCGAGAACGAGAAAGGCGGCAAAGAATGCGAGCCGTTCGGTCGCAGCCCCCAGGAGGACCGGCGACCCTTCCGCCAGCATCGAGCCAAGAATGGATCCGATTCGCCGAAGGTTCATCCGAAAACACCATAATACAAAAAAAAGGCGGGGAATCCGGCGGTGAAAATTCTGCATCTCGTTGATGCGTTCGACCACTGCGACGGATGCGCCAGACACGTTTTCTTTCTTGCGCGGGAACAGAAGCGGGCCGGCAATGAAGTAATGGTTTGCGCCGGGAAGGGAACCGCGTTTGAGCTCCTGGAGCGGGAGGGAATAGAATGGCATGCGGAGCGTGCGATTGCTCACGCCCATCGCTCGGCCGTCGGTTTCTGGCGGGGGATTCTGCGCCTCCGCCGTCTGATCCAAAGCTGGCATCCTTCAGTCATCCACGCACACCATTACTATTGCTCAGCCCAGGCGGCAGTCGCACGTTTTGCCACGCCGGCGAAGACGGTGATGACCGTTCACGCGAAGATTGCCGGAAGGGGATTGCTTCCGCTCGCGTCCGGAGATCGGATCATTGCGGTCAGCGGCGCGACACTGGATTTCATTCGCGACGTCGAACCGTCGGCCGCGGCGAGAAGCGTGCGAATACCCAACAGTTCCGGTTTCCTCGAACCAGGGAACGGAACCGATGACACACGCTCGTTCCAACGCATGCTCGTTTCAAAGGAAAAGAAGTATCTTCTTTTGTTCATCGGAAGACTGGTAGAGGAGAAAGGCGTGTGGGTGCTGTATGACGCGCTCGAACAAATCCGCGGAGAGTTTCCGTTGGTTTGCTGCGTTGCCGGTACCGGAACTCTCGATCGCGCCCTCGCGTCGGCGGCAGAACGGCGCGAACTGCCTGTCGTGCTCATGGGAGAAGTTCAGAACATCAAACCGGCACTCGATCTCGCCGACATCGTCATCCAACCTTCTCTCAATTCCGAGGGTATGCCGATGGCAATTCTGGAAGCGGGCCTTGCGGGCAGGGCGGTCATCGCATCGCGCACCGACGGAATTCCCGAAGTGGTCAGCGACATGGAAACGGGGCTTCTTGTTTCGCCCGGCCGGCCGGAAGAACTGGCCAACGCCATCCGGCTTCTCTTGCGTGACCAGGTGCTCAGGACACGGCTCGGTACCAACCTGAAGAAATCTCTTGCGTCGCGGAACGACGTTCGCGCAATGGGCGAAGCGGTCGCAGAGGTTTACCGTTCCGCACTCGGGGGGACAGACACCTCCCGATGAAACTCCCGCGGGATTTTTCGTTCGTTTTTTTCGGGCTGACGGCGTTTGATGCCCTTCCGCAGCGCGACCGATGGCTCGCCGCGGAAATTGCCCGGCGGGGGTTTCGCGTCGTTTATATCGAACCGATGCCTTCCGCCGCGTACTCCATCCGCAAATACCTGCGACGGTCTTTCGATTCTGTCAGCAACGACATCGTCGGCGGACATATTCCGGTTCCCCCTGGCCTGGAAATTCTCCGGCCTCCGCACATTCCGACGTTTTTCACGAGCAGTCTCACCCCTTCGCTCGATAAGCGAATATTTCGGCGATGGTTTTCGAAGGCGCTGCGCGGGTTTCCGTGGAAGAAGAGCGCGGCCTTCATTTCCTATCCTTATTGGTGGTCAGGATTCGTAGACCGCTCTTCCGCACCGGCACGCGTACTTCTCTACGACCGGTGCGACTCGCTCGCCGTGCCGTCCCGATCGATGTCCGTACGCCGGCGGCTCGAGGCGTGCGACCGAGAACTCCTCGGAGCCGCCGATATCGTCACATTCAGCGCGGAGAATCTTCGCCCGCCCGCGGGGGCCATGCCTCGCACCATTCCCCTCATTTCACTCCCCAATGCCCTCAGCCGGGAGTTTTTGAACGACTGCACAACGAGGAGAAGAACACAGCGGAACGAACCCACGATCGGCATGTGCGGCGCGTTCAACACCAAATGGGTCGACGGTCAACTCGTATGCGAAACCGTTGAACGATTCCCGAACGCCGTTTTTTCCATCGTAGGGCCGGTCGACCGGGGTACCGCACAGAAACTCCGACGATATCCCCATGTCCGATTGTTCGGTTCCATCCCTTTTCCCCAACTTCCTTCCATCATGTCGACGTGGGATGCGGCGATGATTCCGTTCCGCCGCAACGAGATTTCCGATTCCATCAATCCTTTGAAGTTGTATGAATATCTTGCGGCCGGCCTGCCTGTTGTCGCAACGGCCACGCGTGAGCTGCAACGATATTCATCCCACATCCGACTCGCCGCCGACGCGGAGCAGTTTGTAAGGGAAATCGGGTCGGCCCTGAATGATCGCTCCGCTGCCCGAAGGAAATCCCGGATCCAGTTCGCCCGGCGCAATACGTGGACGCACCGGGTGGACACGCTTCTGCACGCAATCGAATCAGCAATCCCGAAATCGCCCGCATGAAACGTTTCGTCGAAGAACATCCGCGCAGGTTTTTTCTCCTCTGCGTCGCTGCCTTCGCCGTCATCAGTTACGGACTGTTCGGATTCTTCCGCGGCGGGGACGATACATACATCTACCTTCAATTCGTGAAGCATTTTATCCACGGAGAAGGACTTTGTTTCAACGCCGGAGAACGGACGTACGGCTTTACGAGCATCGTGTGGATCCTCATCCTTTCCGCCTTCCGGCTTGTCACCGGCAACGCCCTCGCCGCCTCGATGGCCGCCAGTTTTTTCTGGAGCGTTGCGCTTCTCTTCGTGTGGTGGATGTTCGCGCAAAAAGTGACCCGGGATTTGACGGCCGTCGCCCTCGGCACCGTCCTCTTCGTTGTCGACCCGAATCTCCTGAAGCATTCGTATCTGGGGATGGAAACGCCCCTCTCCGGATTCTTGATCCTGCTCGCGGTCGGGTTATACTTTCGGGAACGGGAGGATGGAAGGAACCTGCCGCTTTCCGGTCTGGTGTTCTCTCTCGCTATTTTGAATCGGCCCGAGAGCGGTCTTGTGGTCATCCTCGTCGTGTGTGACCAATTGATTCACAAACTCCCAGCCGCCTTCATCGCGCGGTTCATTCTCTTGTGTGCCGCGCCGGTCATTGCGTGGGGGTCCTTCGCTTTTCTGTACTTTGGAACGTTCGTACCCAACACGGTCCTCGCCAAAGGCGGATCATACGCGCCCTTCGGCCGATTCATCGCAAATCTGAAAGATTCGACGTCGATCCTCCTTCCGCCGTATGCGGCTGTTTTTTTCTCGCTCGTCGCGTTCGCCGCAGGGATGCGTCATCGAAGCAAGGAGGAGCGACGTTCATGGTGGCGCGACCACTGGCTGATGTTCGCAATCCCGGGCGCGCTCGTTCTATCCTATTGCGCCCTCGTGAACAACGAATTAGTCTACGCCCGATACATGTTTCTCTTCATTCCTCTTCTTCTCTACGAAACGTTCACCCTCTTCACGTCCCCCATTCCCGTTTTCTCCCAACGGATGCGCCGGATTCTTCTGGCTGCCATCGCCGTGGAATTTGTCGCAATCGACATTGCGACCGCTCTCGCAACGCGATTGTCTTATCTCCCCGCGGAAGAGGCAAAATCAGAAAACATACGCTGGATACGGGAACATACGGATCCCCGCGCGATTGTCGTCACCGGCGTCCTCGGCAGGTATGGGTACGAAACGGACAGGAAACTTATCTGCCCGATCGGCCTCCTGAATCCCGACATCATCGGCTACATAAAAACCACGCGGACACTCGACTACTACCGGTCGAGGCACGCTGACTACTTTGTGATTCTTTCGAAAAGTCCGGACGACCCCGGAGACTTGCTGCGCGCAACCAACGCCCGCATCGTCCACTCCGACCCGATG
>DATJYV010000197.1:0-10167 GCA_035499415.1 Bacteroidota bacterium | reverse complement strand
AATAGCCTACCCATGATCGTGTTCAATATGAACGTCGCGGGCAACCTGCGCCGCCTCGTCCTGGGGGAATCGGTTGGCTCGAAAGTAATGGATTTTCCGACGCTCTCGCATTCCTGAGTCGTTCACCCCAACCATCTTTGCCCATCATCCTCAACCCTTAACCCTCAATCCTTAATCCTCATCCCTTGCTCCTCTAAACAAACAGCTGAACGCCATGACGAACGTCAAGGAAATTTCGAAGAACGCCGAAGATCGAATGAAAAAGGCGGTGGAAGTTGTGAGGGACGAACTCGTGAGAATCCGGACGGGCAAAGCGACAACGGCCCTCCTCGACGGCGTGAAGGTTGATTACTACGGTACGTTGACGCCGCTGAAGCAGATCGCGAACATTAGCACGCCGGATGTGCATTCGATCAGCATTCAACCCTGGGAAAAGGGAATGATCCAGCCAATCGAGAAGGCGATCCTGGGAGCAAACCTCGGACTCAACCCGGTTACGGTCGGCAATCTGGTCCGCGTTCCCATTCCGCCTCTCAATGAAGAACGAAGGAGAGAACTGGTGAAATTGACAAAGAAGTTTGGAGAAGACGGCAAGATTGCGATACGGAACATTCGCCGTGATGCGATCGAGCATCTGAAGAAAGCCGAGAAGGCGGAACACCTTTCCGAGGATGAGCGGAAGCGGGGGGAACAGGAAGCACAGAAACTGACCGACAAGTTTACAAAAGATATCGATGACCTCCTCCTCGTCAAGGAAAAGGAAATCATGGAAGTTTAGCCCGGAATTTCCCGGAGGCGCGTCATCCGCCTCCCATCCCTTCGCAGTCGACGTAAATCAAATTTGGGAACACGTCGCTGAATCGCTCTGAAACTTTCCGATTCCTTCCCCGTAGAGCATGGGACAAAGCACTTCGAAGGGATCCCTCCCATGACTGAACCGTCGAAACGCCTCTATCGTAGCTCCACGAACAAAGTCATCGCCGGGGTTTGCGGAGGTTTGGGCCATTACCTCGACATCGACCCGGTTGTCATTCGCGTGCTCTGGGTGTTCCTTACGCTCTTCGGCGGCTCGGGTATCATCCTCTACATCGTCGCCCTGTTCGTCATTCCAGTCGACCCCCGGCCGGCCGGTGAAGCGTCCCACCCTACCGGCCCCTCTTCCGCAGCGGCCTTTTTCGGCGCCGCGCTCGTCATCATCGGCGGGCTGTTGCTCCTCGACAATCTTGATTTCATTTCGATGCGACACCTCTGGCACCGAAGCTGGGAGTACGCCTTTCCGACCATGCTGATCCTCGCGGGGGCGGCGCTTCTCATGAGAAAACGAGGATCGTCCGATGTCTCCGGAACGCCGCCTGCCCAGAATCCGCCCGCGGGCCCGGGGGGACCTGCAGAGACGCCTCCGAAATCCGAAGAGCGGGGGACGCACCTGCGTCGCTCAAAAACCGACCGGCGCATTTTCGGCGTCTGCGGCGGGATCGGAACGTTTGTGGGGTTGGACCCGACCCTCATCCGCGTCCTCTATGCGATCTTCACCCTCATTTCATTCGGGGCGGGCATCGTGCTGTACTTCCTGCTCTTCCTTCTCATCCCGGAAGAGGATCCAGCGACTTTGCGAACGGCAGGAGCTTCATGAGCGAAATCGAGAGGCGACCGTCGAGGGACGTCCCGCTGTTCGGAGTCTTTCTTATTCTCCTCGGGATCGCTCTCCTTCTCGGTCGCTTTCAACTGCTCTCGCTGAGCTGGCCGAGGATTATCTGGATTTTTCTTGCGGCTTTCGGCCTCGCGCAGGCGTCCAAAGGATTTGCACGCGACCGAAGCGGCGGTGTGTTTACCGGCAGTCTCCTCTTTTTTGTCAGCGTCGTCTTCCTGCTCAAACATTTTGAGCTTCTGCCGTACCGCTACGAAGAACTCCTGCCCGAACTCTCGATCGCGTTCGGATTGGCATTTTTTGTCGTCTTTCTCCACGACCCACGCAGCTTCGGCCTCCTCATCTTTGCTGTCACCTTCTGCGGGCTTGGAGCGCTCTATTATCTCTGGTGGTGGGACATTGTGGATATCTACGATGTCCGCCGCTATCTCCGCATCTACTGGCCGGGCGTCATCATTCTCCTTGGCCTCTCATTGATCCTGAAGCGGAGGAAGTGACGCGCTGGGCTGGAGCGCCTGAGTTTTCCATCCGGAACTCAATGTGCCTCGAGCCAATTCCTTCCTGACCCGATCTCTACCCCGATCGGCACGCTCAGCGGCATCGCCGTCTGCATCTTTTCCTCGACCAGCGACCTCATCTCCTGTTCTTCCTTCTTCACCACCTCGAAGACCAGTTCGTCGTGTACCTGCATGAGCATGGCGCTCGCAAATCCTCGCCGTTGAATTTCACGGTCGATCAACACCATCGCGCGCTTGATCATATCCGCGGCCGTTCCCTGGATGGGCATGTTGATGGCCTGCCGCTCTGCGTTCTGCCGGACGTTCTGGTTTGCGCTCCGGAGGTCGGGCAAATACCGGCGGCGTCCCAGGAGCGTTTTCACGTAGCCGGTGTTTCTCGCCTCGGCGATCGTGTCGTT
Organism: Bacteroidota bacterium; assembly: GCA_035499415.1. Lineage (GTDB taxonomy): Bacteria > Bacteroidota > Ignavibacteria > UBA10030 > UBA10030 > DATJYV01. The sequence continues at coordinate 7,603 of DATJYV010000197.1, read as the reverse complement.
GATGTACTGCCGGACCTTTGGGAATCGATCGAAGTACCTGGCGATGATGTCTTTTGCTTCGGATTGAGCAATGTCGAGCCGGTTGGCGAGGCCGAAAGGGCCGATGCCGTACATGATTCCGAAATTCACCTCCTTTGCCTTCCGCCGCATGTCCCGCGTGACTTTCTCAAGTCTGACCCCGAAAACTCCGGCGGCCGTCGTTGCATGCACATCCTCGCCCCCCCGGAATGCCTCGGTCAACGCTTCGTCGCCCGAGATATGCGCCATGACCCGCAATTCGATCTGCGAATAATCCGCCGACATCAGGGCCGAATTCTTCGTCGAAGCGACGAACGCCTGCCGGATGGACCGCCCGAGCTCCGTGCGGATGGGAATGTTCTGGAGGTTCGGGTCGCTTGAAGACAAACGTCCCGTCGCGGCGACCGTCTGGTTGTACGACGTGTGGACTCTGCCGTCCTCCGGGCTTACGAGTCGCGGGATGGCATCGACGTACGTCGACTTCAGCTTCGACAGCTGGCGGTACTCGAGCATTTTTTCCACGATTTCGTGCTCGTGCCTGAGGGTTTCGAGCACTGCGACGTCGGTCGAAAACCCGGTCTTCGTCTTCCGGACAGGGGGGAGTTTGAGTTTGACGAAGAGAATCTCTCCAAGCTGCTGCGTTGAATTGATGTTGAATTCGGTCCCCGCGAGTCGATAAATTTCCTTCGTCAGAGTGCCAAGTTCGCGGTCGAGTTCCTTGGACATGCCGCTCAAAACGGAGAGATCAACTGAGACGCCGGTCCTCTCCATGCGTGCCAGAACGGAAACAAGAGGAAATTCCACGTCGCGACAGAGGTTGGACTGGGATTCCGATTCCAACTTGGGCTTGAAGCAGCGGTAGAGCCGAAAAGTGATATCTGCGTCCTCGCATGAATAATCGGAGAGGGCGTGGATGTCCACTTCCCGGATGTGTTTTGCATCCTTGCCCGTGCCGACAAGCTCTTCGTATGTAACGGTTGTGTAGCGGAGGTATTCGGCCGCGGCGTCATCCATGTTATGCCGCGCATCCGGGCGCAGAATGTACGATGCAACCATTGTGTCGAAGAGATCGCCGGCGACGTCGATCCCCCGGCGGGCAAACATCAAAATATCATACTTCAGGTTGTGGCCGATCTTCTGAATCCGGGAATTCTCCAGGATGGGCTTCAGCGATTTGAGCAAACGCTTCTCGCCAACCCCTTTGGTATGGTCCGGATCCGCCGCATCCTGGACGGTCACGTAGAAGGCCTCCCGCTCGTTCATCGCAAACGAAACGCCGACGAGCTCCGCGTTGAGTGGATCGGTCGAAGTTGTTTCGGTGTCGAACACAATTTCCTTCGCACGCGAGAGCTTCTCAAGTAACCGGTCCAGATCGTCGTCCTCCTCGATCAGATGATACGCGTGGACTCCGGTCTGGATGGTCTCCTGCGGCCTCTCGTCGCCCGGCGGAGGAGGCGTGCTCACCGCTGCGGTCAGTGGTGTTCCTGTGCCGGCCGATCTGAGATTTCGGGCCAACGTTCTGAACTCCATCCGCTCATAGAGCTCGAGCAGTTTCTCGACGTTCTTGTTTTCCGATTTGAGCGAATGGAAGTCAACCCGGACGGGGACGTCCGTGTGGATCGTCACGAGTTGCTTCGAGAGCAGTGCCAATTCCTTGTTGGCGTCGAGCTTTGCGCGCACTCCCTTCTGGGGGATCTTGTCGATGTTCTTGTAAACCCCTTCGATGCTCCCGAACTGCTGAATAAGCGGAATGGCCGTCTTCTCTCCAATTCCCGGGACACCCGGAACGTTGTCGGATGAATCCCCGATCAGTCCCAGCACATCGACCACCTTGTCGGGTGTCACTCCAAACTTCTTCTTCACCTCCTCGATCCCGACGATCTCCACGTCATCACCCCTTCTTCCGGGCCGATACATTTTCACCGTGTCGCTGACGAGCTGCATGAAGTCCTTGTCCCCCGTGACCAGGAATGTCTCGACGTGATCCTTCGCCGCCCGTTTCGCATAGGTACCCATAATGTCGTCGGCTTCGAATCCTTCCATCTCGACAAAGGGAATTTGAAACGCGGCGACGAGATCCCTGAGATACGCCAGTTGGGCCACCATGTCCTCCGGCATTTTTTGACGTGTTGCCTTGTAGTCCTTGTATGCCTTGTGCCTGAACGTCGGCGCGGGGGTGTCGGAAATGACGGCGATATAATCGGGCGATTCGTCGGAGAGCAGCTTGTTTAGGAAAGTCGTGAACCCATACACGGCGCTCGTATTTTCTCCCCGGGAATTGATGAGAGGCCGTTGGATAAAGGCGAAGTACGCCCGGTAGGCAATTGCCATACCGTCGATCAGAAACAACCGTTGTGACTTGGCCATGGTCTCGAAGGGAGAGATCGATCAACCTGCGCCTGTGCGGGCGGAATTCGCACCGCGGCGGATTCAAAATCTTCGGATTCTTTGCCCGAAGTCGAGTGCTCACGAATGTACGGAAAAGAGCCGGCCGAAAAAACTCCTCCTTTCCGTGTGAGCATTCGCCATCAGCGGAGTCGTTCTCAGAATTCGGTCAGTGGTTACGCTGGTGATTGGGTGACTCGTAGCTCTGGAGTTTCGGAGATTACTTCGTAATATGTCTCAATCTTGTATACTAAGCGGTCATGAATATTTACGTCGTCGTTCTGCTCCAGGTTCTGCTCGCCGGATGCACGCATATCGTTGCCAAAGCGGTCGTTGCCGATGTGGACCCGCTCGCTCTGACGTTTCTGCGCTCCGTCATATCGTGCGGCGGGTTGTACTTTTTACTGAAGGTTCGCGGGCGGCGCGTGTCTCTCAAACGAGAAGACCGGGGGCGCATGATGCTTGTCGGAATGATGGCGACGCTGAACCAGCTCCTGTATCTTCTTGGCATGAAGCACACGACGGCGGCGAATGGGGCGCTCCTGTACGCCACGACCCCGGTCCTGGTTCTTATCCTCTCCGGATCGATCCTCAGGGAAAAGATTACCGCGTGGAAAGCGGCGGGAGTCGTCCTGGCGTTTGCCGGCGTTGCGGTCATCATGTTCGAGCGCGGCCTCACTGTCTCTTCCGAGTACACCCTTGGCAACATCCTGATCTTTCTGGCGGTGGTCGCCTGGAGTCTCTTCACCGTTATCGGAAGGCCGCTCGTCCTGCGCTACGGCCCACTCCCGTCCACCTCCGCCGCGACATTCATGGGGTCGGCGATGTACTTTCCTGTGGGCATTGCCGCCACCTGGTCCTTGCCGTTTGGCGCTCTCTCCCTTGCCGACTGGATGGGAATTCTGTATCTCGGAATCGGAACATCCATCCTCAGCTATCTTCTTTGGTACGCCGCCCTGCAACGGATTGATGCCGGCCGGCTTGCGGTCTTCGCGAACGGACAGCCCATCGTCGCGACGATTCTCTCCGTCATTTTTCTTCGCTACTCCGTGACCGGGGTATTTGCCGTGGGGTCAATGCTCACCATCCTCGGAGTAATTCTTGCACAAGAGGGAAGCATGTCCCGGGCGCAACATAACGCCCGCATGCACGTCTAAGAAGTGATGAGCGCTCCCGACCTTTGCGACGGGAAGAAGCCGCCGCGGGTAGTGTCCTATTTCCAAGCAGCCGTCACCCCGAACTTTGGGCCGAAGGCCCATCAGCCTCTGGCTGAGGTTCCGGGTCTGTGAAAGTCAGATGCTGAAACGAGTTCAGCATGACGCTTCCTTAATAGGTTGGAGCCCGCTGAATTGAGGACACTACCCGCCGCGGGCGTTCTTGACTCTCAGACCGGAAATAAGTACTTTAGCCGCGATGAAACTTGAGCGGGAAATGAGTGGGAGAGAAACGATGAGACTCGTTCTCACGATGGTGGTGCTGGTCGTGATCATGCAGGGTGTCGCATCCGCTCAGTTTAAGTCGAAAACGGATGACGAGACGAATGTGAGTGGGTCGTTGTTGCGGTCGGAAGGCGACAACCTGTGGTTTGGATGGTTCGACCCCAACCGGTTTTCGATGCATCAGAGTTTTTCTCTCAGCTACACATCGTTCGGCGGGCAGGGCATTTCGCTCGGCGTCTACACGAACAGCATGATGTATCAGATTTCCGACCCGCTCTCCGTCCAGCTCGACCTCAGTCTCGTGCAGTCCCCCTCCAACAGTTTCGGGGGAAAATTCGGTAGTGACCTGTCCGGCATTTATCTGTCGCGCGCTGCTTTGAACTACAAGCCGTCCGAGAATTCTCTTTTGTCCATCCAATTCCATCAGCTTCCGGCGATGTATTTCCTCGGGAACTACGGGTACGGGCGCATCGGAGGATCGGCGCTCCTGAACGAGGAGGAGAGCCACTGACCGGCTCATCCGTCGGCCTTCCTGTCTCCCCGCGCCGAGCAATCAACGATGCAGAAGAGCATCGATTGCTCGGTTTTCGTTTTCCGCTCAGCCGATGAATCTCCACGAAGTGTCTCGTCCGAATGCCGCGGGCCGGTTGTCCGGCGCGTCGGCGATGTTCGGGCGGCTGATGTCATGGATCCAGGTCGGGAAAGTCCGGATCGTATTTCTCGGCCTTATCCTCCTTGCCCTCGTGACGATAACGATTCTTGCCCATGCGCGCATGGCAAGCGTGGCCGCGCCGTCGGCACCGGTGACGCAGCTGCCCGCCCGGATTGAAGTTGAAGTCGTGAACGGAACGGGAGAAGCGAAGTTGGCGCAGCGATTTACGGAGCTCCTCCGGTCCCGCGGGTTCGACGTCGTGGATATGGGGAACTCCGTTTCCCCCGTGCAGAAAAGCGTGGTCATCGACCGGAGCGGCGCACCCGATGCCGCGCGGAAGGTCGCGGGGGCTCTGCGGTTTCCGAAGGACCGTCTCGCCGAAAAGCCCGACAAATCGTTGTTTCTCGATGTCACCGTCGTTATCGGAACAGACTATTCCGCATTACATTTGCTCCAGGAGTAACCCGGGAACTCGTTGACCGCCCGCACCCTCGCAAAAAAAGTCGCCTCGTTCGCTCTCTCTAAGAAAGCATACGACATCGTCATCCTGGACCTCAGAACGTTGACGAGCGCGGTTGATTTTTTCGTCCTCTGCTCCGCAGACTCCGACACGCAAGTCCGCGCCGTCGCGGATGCTGTGCGCCAGGGGGCCGAAGAGATCGGCTCGAGCCTGTGGCACGATGAAGGCTACCAGGCCTCGAGCTGGATTATTCTCGACTTCGTCGACGTCGTCGCCCACGTCTTTCACAGGGATACGCGACGGTATTATAACCTTGAGCGGCTCTGGGGAGATGCGCCCAGGATCGAGATCGGGGAGGACGGCGAGGTAGGGTCTGCGTTAAAACGCCGCACAACCCGCCGTACGAAAGCCGCCCGGCCGGCACCCAAGAGTTGACATGAAAAAGTATCTGGCAGACAAATTCGCCCGCGCCCTTGCCGCGATGGGACATCGGAGCGTGCGCGTAACGTTTGAAAAACCGAAGCTGGAAGCCCATGGTGATGTGACGACGAACGTCGCGATGACGTTGGCGAAGGCGGCCGGCCAGAACCCGCGGGAACTTGCGCAGGAGATCGTCCGGAACCTCAAGCTTGAGAGAGACGCGGTCGAGGCGGTGGAGATTGCAGGCCCCGGGTTCATCAACATTCGGTTCGCAGGAACTTTTTTCACGAGCCGCCTCGCATCCATCCTGCGCGAGGCGGAAAAATTCGGTCGCTCGGAATCCGGTGGGGGAAAGAAAACGCAAGTGGAGTTTGTCAGCGCAAATCCGACGGGGCCGCTCAGTGTAGGCCACGGCAGACAGGCGGCATTGGGCGACACCCTTGCGAATTTTCTCGATTGGACCGGACACAACGTCACGCGCGAGTACTACTATAATAATGCGGGGCGGCAAATGCGCAAGCTTGCCGAGTCGGTGTACGCACGTTACCGCCGCCAATTCGAACCGGAATTCCCGCTCCCGGAGGGTGCCTACGAAGGGGAGTATATAGGAGAGATCGCAGGCGAACTTCGGAAGATCCACAATGCAACTCTCGCGACGATGGCCACGGAGGAGGCGTTGAAGGTTTGTGGAACGTTCGCGGAGCAAAGCCTTTTTGGGGAGATCAAAGCGGTGTTAAAGAGGATGGGGGTTGTTCACGATGTTTACTACAACGAAGACAGCCTGTATACCGACGGGAAGATTCGCGAAGTCGTCGAGGAATTCCGCCGAAGGGACCTGGCATACGACAAGGACGGGGCGGTTTGGCTCCGCACATCGGCCCTCGGCCTCGAGCAGGACCGCGTCATTGTCAAGAGTACCGGCGAGCCGACATATCGGTTGCCCGACATCGCGTACCACCGCGAGAAATTCCGGCGGGGGTTCGAGCTCATCGTCGATGTCTTCGGCGCAGACCACATAGCGACCATTCCCGACGTCCTCGCAGGGATCAAAGCGCTCGGCTACGACGCCGGGAAGGTGAAAGTCGTGATCCACCAGTTCGTCACCTTGCTGAGAAACGGCCAACAGGTCAAGATGTCGAAGCGGACGGCGAATTTCGTGACGCTTGCGGAACTGATCGACGACGTCGGGGCGGATGCAACGCGTTTTTTCTTCCTGATGCGGGCGACGACAACGCACCTGGAGTTCGACCTGAACCTTGCGAAGGAACAGTCCGAAAGCAACCCGGTCTATTATCTCCAATACGCTCATGCGCGGATTGCGAGCATACTCCGGTTTGCGGAGTCGGAAGGAAGGATGAATGGACAGACCGAAGACGTTTTCAAAAATCTTCGGGAGCCGTCGGAGGTTGCACTCGCAAAAGTGCTTCTCGAATTTCCCGAGACGGTCGAGAATGCGTGTGCCGCGTTCGAGCCGCACCGCCTCACGGGGTATCTCCACGACGTCGCGACGGCATTCCACCGGTTCTATCACGAACATCGCGTCCTTGTTCCCGACGCTTCTCTCGCCTCCGCGCGTTTGGCGCTGTGCCGGGCGACCGGAATCGTACTCGCAAATGGGTTCAAAATCCTCGGAATTTCCGCACCCGAGAAGATGTGACGACCGTCGTTTGACAATCGGACGTTTTTTCTGTAGTTTTTCTCCGTTCAGAAAATCATCCGAGGTTTCCCGCCTACCGATTGATACCGCGTCTTTTCTTGTCCTCGAACATCAGGACGAGCACCGTGTCAGAGGATTAACTCCTCTTCCGTTTCAGAAATAATCCATTGCAGAAAATGTGCGGCGCTCCGCATGGGGTCGTGTCGAATAACCAAGCAACCGTCACCCCGAACCTTGGGCCGAAGGCCCATCAGCCTCTGGGTCAACGCACAGGGCAAGCAAGTTCAGCATAACGCTTCCTTAATACGTTGGAGCCTGCTGAATTGAGGAGACTACCGTGCAAGGAGTCAACTTTGATATGCCGTCGAGGTTTCGTAAATTTCAATTTTTATTGTCTGTGAGGGTGATGGAAATTTCCGCAACACAGGCGTTTGAATTATTCAATCCGGCGCGATGAACCTTCTTGTCACAGGCGGGGCGGGATTCATCGGCGGAAATTTCATTCGCTACATGCTCGACCGGCATCCGGACGACCGCATCCTGAATCTGGACCTCCTGACCTACGCCGGGAA
>DATJYV010000196.1:0-26258 GCA_035499415.1 Bacteroidota bacterium | reverse complement strand
TTCTCAGCCCCGGTCCCGTTATCGCGTGCGACAACGGGATCGGCGGGACACCCCTAACGGAAAAACTGCGTCAGATAACTGAAAGAACTGAATGAAGGTACGAAGTCACGGGTGATTTGTCAAGCTCGGCGGATTCCTAGTCGTGTCCTCAATTCAGCGGGCTCCAACGTATTAAGGAAGCGTCATGCTGAACTCGCTCGCCCCGTGCATCGACACGGGGTTTCAGCATCTGACGTTCACAGACCCCGAACCTCAGCCAGAGGCTGATGGGCCTTCGGCCCAAAGTTCGGGGTGACGGTTGCTTGGAAATAGGACACTACCCAAGGTAGGATCTGACACCGAAAGGAGAGGAAAAAGTGGTAATTCTAGTGCGCCCCTTCACCTCTCGCATCCCGCGTCATCAGGTCGTATGTGGCCTGATGAGGGTCTTTGCCTTCGAACAGGACCTTGTATACTTCGCTCGCCATGGGCATTTCGATCTGATGACGCTGGGAGAGTTCGTGAATAGACTTCGCAGTGGCAACTCCCTCCGCCACCATCACCATTTCCTTGAGAATGTCCTTGAGTTTTCGCCCCTTGCCGATCTCTTCCCCTACGTGACGGTTTCGGCTGTGGCGGCTCATGCACGTGACGATCAGGTCGCCGATGCCCGACAGTCCTGCAAACGTGATGGGCTGTGCCCCCATCTTCACGCCGAGCCGCGTAATCTCGTAGATGCCGCGCGTCATGATGGCCGCTTTTGTGTTGTCGCCGAAGCCGGCGCCGTCGCTGATACCCGCGGCGATGGCGATGACGTTTTTGATCGCGCCCCCCAGCTCGACCCCGCGGAGGTCTTCGTTGACATAAACCCGGAAGTATGGCGTCATAAACGCATCCTGCACAATCTTCGCCGTGCGTAATTTGAACGACGCCGCGACGACTGCCGTGGGAATTTTCTTGACGACCTCCTCGGCATGGCTTGGTCCCGAGATGATCGCAAGATTTTCCCGGCGCTCGTGCTCCAGGACGTCGAGGAGCACTTCGGACATTGTCATCAGGGTTTTGTTCTCGATCCCCTTCGCCACGTTACAGATGATCGTGTCGGACAACTCCAGGTGTGAGATGCGCTCGATGGCGGACCGAAGAAACTGCGACGGCACGGCGGCGACGATGAGGTCGCGCTGCGTGCACGCCTCCTCGATGTCGGTCAGAACATTGAGGTGCGGGGGAAGGAAAACGCCCGGGAGAAAGTCCGGATTCTCGCGGCTCTCGGACATCCGGCGCGCCTGCGACGCCTTGTAGGTCCAGAGGTTGACGCTGAAGCCCTTGTCGAGGAGCAGGAGCGAGAGAGTCGTACCCCAGCTCCCCGCGCCGAGAACGGTTGCTTTCATGGATGGAGGACGGAAAAAATGCGGCGGTGGCCGACCGGGTGGAGGGACATTCCCCGGCGTGTGGCCGAATCAGTCCGTGCTGTTCTCGCGGGAGAAGTCTTTGACCTTGCTTTCGGTCCCGTCGAGGAGGCGCCTGATGTTTTTCCTGTGCGAATAGAGGAGCAGCACCGCAACGCCGACGCTGAAAAAGACCAGGGTTTTATAGCTGTGGATCTCATCCGAAAGGATATTATGGCGGATGATGAGGGAAAGGGGAAACGCAATGGCAGCCCCGATCGAGCCAAGGGAGACGTAGCGAAACGCAAAAAACAGAGCAAGGAAAATGGCGACGGAGACGGCAAACTCCGTCGGCGCGATGCCGATCATCATGCCGGCCGCGCAGGCGATACCTTTGCCTCCGCGAAAGCCGGCGAATACTGTCCAGACGTGACCGACGATTGCCGCGCCTCCGCAGATCATCTGGATGATCGTAAAATCGTCGAAGGGAGTCCTGTTGTAGAAGGGGAGGGTCGGATCCCAGAAAAGCCGGGCGATGACGGTCGTCGCAACGACGCCTTTGAGTGTGTCGATGACGATGACAAACAACCCCGAGCGCCAGCCGAGTACGCGGAATACATTCGTTCCGCCCGCGTTGCCGCTCCCCTTTGTCCGGATGTCGAACCCGTGTTTCCATTTCGAAAGCATGATGCTTGTCGGAATGGAGCCGACGACATAACTCAGGAGAACGACGATTGCCATGTTCAGCATAGGCCGGCCCGGTGTTGGTTGCACTTCCTCATAACGGCTCGCAAAGTAGGAACTTCGGCGTCAAAAAGCAATATGCCGTAACCTGCCCCGAGCGCTCAGTTGGCAGATGCCTTCTCCCATCGCTCCAAAATGAGCTCGCCGAGCTCGAGGTCGTCGGGCGTCGTGATCTTGATGTTGTCGTATGTTCCTTCCACAATACGCGACTTTATCCCGAGGCGCTCGACAAGGGCGACATCATCGGTCGAGGAAAATCGATCCTTCCTGGCGCGCTCGTGCGCGCGGATCAGAAGCTTCGCGCGGAACACTTGCGGAGTCTGGACAAGCCAGAGCGCCGAGCGGTCGATCGTATGGTCGAATTGCACGCCCCCGACCGAGCGTCGAACGGTGTCCTTCGGCTGCACCGCCAGCACGGCCGTCCCATGCTCTCTGCAGACACGAACGAGATGACTGATCATCTTGGGTCGGACAAAGGGGCGAACGGCATCGTGGACAAGAAGAATGTCCGAATCGCGCGCCGCGATCGTCTTCAAAATATTATAAACCGAATCCTGCCGCCGGGCCCCGCCGACGACGACCTTGCCGACCTTGTGGAGGCGGAAGCGGCTGATGATCGATTCCATTTCGACGATCGCGGACTCCGGGACGGCGATATCGATTTCGTCGACGTCGGAACACGATTCAAATTGCTGGATGGTGTGGACGATGACGGGTTTTCCCCTGAGCGGCAGGAATTGCTTGCGGGTTTTTCCCCCGAGCCGAAGACCCGATCCCGCTGCCGGGATGATCGCAATAATTTTGGGACGCGATTTGGACATACGATTCCGTGGACGATGGCACTTCCCCCGGACGAATGCCTCTTACCCGCCGAACGCAATTCAGAGGATGAGCATGCAATCGCCGTAGCTGTAAAACCGGTAGCCCTCCTTGATGGCCTTTTTGTAAGCGCGGATGACAAAATCGTGTCCGCCAAATGCGCTCACGAGCATCATGAGAGTTGATTCGGGAAGGTGAAAGTTGGTTACGAGCCGATCGGCGATCTTGAAATCGTACGGAGGGAAGATGAACTTATCCGTCCATCCCTTCGCCGGCTTCACGTGACCGTCGGATGTGACGCTCGATTCGACCGCACGGCAGGCCGTGGTGCCGATCACGACGACATTGTGGCGCGAATCGATCGTGCGGTTGATCGTGTGCGCGGACTCACTCGAAATCTCGAAGTACTCGGAATCCATCTTGTGCTTCGTCAGGTCCTCAACTTCGACGGCGCGAAACGAGCCCAGCCCCACGTGGAGGATGATGGGGGCGACCTTGACCCCCATCCCTTCCACCTTTCGAAGGAGTTGTTTCGTAAAATGAAGACCCGCCGTGGGAGCGGCCACGGCGCCGAGCACCCTCGCATAGACGGTCTGGTAGCTGTCTTTGTCTTTCTCCGTCGCCTCGCGTTTGATGTAGTACGGCAGCGGCGTCAGTCCGATCCGCTCGATGATCTTGAAGAAATCACCTTTGTGATTGAATCGGACGGTCCTGCCGCGCGACGTGGTGTTGTCGATCACCTCGCACCAAAGCTTTCCGTCGTCGAAAAAAATCTTGTTCCCGATTCGCACCTTCCGCGCCGGGTCGACGATGACATCCCAGATATTATCCTCCGCGTTGAGTTCCCGGAGCAGGAATACCTCGATGCGTGCGTTCGTCTTCTCCTTCTTCCCGAACAGCCTCGCCTGGAAGACCTTGGTCTCATTAACGACCAGGCAATCCCCCTTTTGCAGATAATCCGCAAGGTCGGAGAACCGGCGGTCGATGATCGATTCGTCGGCCCTGTTGAGCACCATCATCCGGGCCCGGTCTCGCGGGTTCGAGGGATGTTTTGCAATGAGGTTCCGCGGAAGCGGATATTTAAAATCTGAAAGCTTCATGTCTTTTTTCCCTTGACAACTCGAATGGTGTGGTTACTTCTTCCGCTTCGACGGTTTTCCCCTCCTCCGGCTCATCGCCGGAGAAACGTCCCGAAGCGCCGCCCGTGCCGCCGCGAGCCGGGCGATCGGTACGCGGAACGGCGAGCAGCTTACGTAGTTCAATCCGATCTCGTGGCAGAACTCCACGCTCGACGGGTCCCCGCCGTGCTCGCCGCAGATCCCGAGCTTGATCTTCGGATTCGTCCTGCGCCCTTTTTCCACGGCGATCTTCATCATCGCTCCGACTCCCTCGCGGTCGATGACCTCAAAGGGATCCTTCCCGTATATCTCCTTCTCCACGTACGGGAGGAGGAAGCGGCCTGCGTCGTCCCGGCTCACGCCAAGAGTCGTCTGCGTCAGGTCGTTCGTACCGAAGCTGAAGAACTCGGCGACGCGCGCGATTTCGTCGGCGGTAACTGCTCCGCGTGGAATCTCGATCATCGTTCCGACGAGATAGCGGAATTCAACGCCCTTCTCCTTCATGACCGTCGCCGCCACTTCCCGGACGATCTTCTCCTGATGCTCAAGCTCTTTCACATTTCCGACCAGGGGAATCATGACCTCGGGCTCAACGTCCTTCCCCGCCTTCTTCACATCCGCCGCCGCCTCGAAAATGGCCCGCGCCTGCATTTCCGTGATTTCCGGATAGATGATCCCCAGCCTGCAGCCGCGGAATCCAAGCATCGGGTTGAATTCGTGGAGTGAATCGACGCGTTGCTTGACTTTTTCGTACGGGATGCCGATTTGCTGCGCGAGCTCCCGCTGCGCCCCTTCTTCGTGGGGCAGGAATTCATGGAGCGGCGGGTCGATCGTGCGGATCGTCACCGGCTTTCCGTCCATCACCTCGAATATTCCGTGAAAGTCCTTGCGCTGGAGTGGCAGGAGCTTGGAAAGAGCAACCTTCCGCTGCTCGACCGTGTCCGCCAATATCATCTCCCGCATCGGTCCGATCTTCCCTTCGCCGAAGAACATGTGCTCCGTCCTGCAAAGTCCGATCCCCTCGGCTCCGAATGAGATCGCATTCGCAGACTGGTCCGGCTGGTCTGCGTTGGTGCGGATCCTGAGACGGCGATACTTGTCTGCCCATTGCATGATTTTCGCAAACTGCTCGAAGACGGGGGCGTTCGCGGCCTTCAATGTCCGGTCGATGAGGACCTGCAGGACTTCCGACGGCTTGGTATTGATTTTCCCCTCAATCACCTGTCCCGTCGTTCCGTCGATCGATACCCAGTCCCCTTCCTTGACGACCCTGCCGTCGACGCTCATCGTGTGAGTGCTGTAATCGATTTCAAGCTCGCTGCATCCGGCCACGCAGACCTTTCCCATCTGTCGCGCGACGAGCGCCGCGTGTGAAGTCATGCCGCCCCTCGCCGTTAAAATTCCCTCCGCAGCATCCATTCCCCGAATATCTTCCGGCGATGTTTCAATCCGTGTGAGAATTACTTTTTCTCCGCGCTTCGCCCAGGCCTCGGCGTCCTGCGCGTTGTAGACGATTCTTCCGGTCGCTGCCCCGGGGCCGGCGTTGAGCCCTTTGGCAAGGAGCCGACCGGACTTGATCGCCAGTTCCTTTTCTTTCATGTCGAAGATCGGGCGCAAGAGCTGATTGAGCTGGTCCGGCTCGATGCGCAGGAGCGCTTCGCGGTCGGTGATGAGTTTATCACCCACCATATCGACGGCGATTTTGATGGCGGCAAATGCCGTCCGCTTCCCGACGCGACATTGCAGCATGAAGAGCCGCCCCTGCTGGATCGTGAACTCGATATCCATCATCTCCCGATAATGCTGCTCGAGCTTCTTCCGGATGGTCTCCAACTGGTCGTAGATCGTCCGGCTCTTCGCGGCAAGGGTCGCAATCGGCATCGGCGTGCGGATTCCTGCAACGACGTCCTCGCCCTGAGCGTTCATGAGATATTCACCGTAGAATACGTTCTCTCCCGTCGACGGGTCGCGCGTGAATGCCACGCCGGTTCCCGAATCTTCCCCCATGTTTCCGAACACCATCGTCTGGACGTTGACCGCCGTCCCCCACGATTCCGGGATGTCGTACATCTTGCGGTAGGCGATCGCCCGGTCGTTCATCCACGAACCAAAAACCGCGCCGATCGCTCCCCACAACTGTTCCATCGGATCCTCCGGAAAGTCCTGTCCCGCCCGCTGCTTGATCGCCTGCTTGAATCGCACGACGAGGTCCTTCAAGTCCGCCGCGCTGAGCTCGGTATCCAGCTTCACGCCGCGCTCCTTCTTCTTCGCCTCGATGATTTCCTCGAACGGGTCGATCGCATCCTTCCCCTGCGGCTTGAGTCCAAGCACGACATCTCCATACATCTGGACGAAGCGTCTGTACGAATCGTAGGCGAACCGCTGGTTCCCCGTCTTGGCAATGACGCCTTCGACAGTCCTGTCATTGAGGCCGAGGTTGAGGATCGTGTCCATCATTCCCGGCATCGAAGCCCGCGCGCCGGAGCGGACAGAGACAAGCAGCGGGTTCGCCGGGTCGCCGAGGGTGGCTCCCATCACTTTCTCAACCCTTTTCAAGGCCGCCGAAACATCGTTGCGAAGGGATTTCGGGTATCGCCGGTCGTTCGCGTAATAATAGGTGCATACCTCCGTCGTGACGGAGAATCCGGGGGGAACCGGGAGTCCGATGTTGGTCATTTCCGCCAGGTTGGCTCCTTTTCCGCCGAGGAGGTTCTTCATTCCCGCTTTTCCTTCGGCCTTTCCTTTGCCGAAGAAGTATACATATTTCGCCATGACTTCGTTCTTCCTTTCTTTCTTCAGGGTACAGCATGTTGTTGTCGGTTGCGATTCACTTCGCGCAGGAACAGGCGCGCGAGGTTCTTTGAAAGTTCAGATTCCGGTTGTCGTTCCGGATGCCACTGCACCATCAGGAGGAACGGCGCGGAATCTTTGAGAGCCCACTCCGCTGCCTCGACGAGGCCGTCGTCTGATCGCGCACTTTCCACAAGTCCATGACCGAGGCGGTCGACGCCCTGATGGTGGTACGAATTGACTTCCGCCTGCATGGCGCCGGCAAGCGCATGGAGCATCGAGTGGGGCCGGATCGCGATTGCGTGCTGCAGGGGAGTCGACGACTGGCTCGCATGGCGATTGAATCCGGCTGAGGGAAGGTCGACGTGGAGTGAGCCCCCGAGGTGCACGTTCATGACCTGCATGCCGCGGCAGACGGCCAGAATTGGAAGCGCGTTCTCAAGCGCGCGGTCGACAACCTTCAATTCAAACATATCTCGTTGCTCGTTCACATCCTTGAGGAGCGGAGAATTTTCGGGTCCGCCGTAGAACCGCGGATGAACGTCGCCGCCCCCCGTGAGCATCACCCCGTCGAGCCCTGCAACGTCATCGACATTCGGCTGTCCGCCGGAAAGGCGAACGATGTCGACGCCCGCGTCAACGGCCTCGATCCAACGGACGTACAGGTTGTACTTATCTTCACGCAGGCAATCTGTCACACCAACCCTCATTCTTCAGTTCCCTTCGAAGATTTCCCGGAGCCGGGTCTCGAGCATTTTGTTTCCGGCGAACACCTTTGGCCGTACCTCGGCGACATACACCGGATGCTCCGCAACAAACGTCCTCGACTCGACTCCCTCCAGGCGCGCACCATCCTTTTCGGTCGTCACGATGGCGTCGGCTTTGGTGCGGCGAAAAATTTCAGCAATGCGATTGAGATCTCCGGTCGAATACCAATGATGGTCCTTGTACTGAATATGCTCAACGACGGTGACGCCCTGCCCCTCGACCAATTCGCGGAACGAGAGGGGCCGTGCAATCCCGGAAAACGCGACCATCCTTCCCATTTTCTTTTTTTGTCCTTCCGTCCGACCTTGTCCGCCGAGACGGCGGAACCGCACAAATTCAAGCCGGAATCCCAGCGTCGGGCCGTCGAAGACCTTGCGGAGCGTTTCATGCGCCGCATCAAACTCCTTCACCGAAGAGCAGGCCGAGATGACGACCACATCTGCGCGGCGAAGTGCGGAGAGGGGCTCGCGCCGACGTCCGACCGGAAGAAGCCGGTCTCCGGTCAATACTTCATCCCTCGTCATCATGACGATGTCGAGATCCCGATGGAGAAACCGATGCTGAAACGCGTCGTCCGCGATGACGACGGTTGCAGCGAAATCCCGGACAGCAAGTTCCGCCGCTTTCGCGCGACGCTCATCGACCAGCACGATTATCCCTTTCACTCTCCGTGCAATCTGCACGGCCTCGTCACCGCCCGCGGCCGCATCCGTGAGAACCCGCTTCCCGTCGCTCACGATGACCAGTCCCTTCGTGCGCCTTCCGTATCCCCGGCTTATCACGGCGACGCGCCGGTTCTCCCGCTGGAGCGAGGAAGCGAGAAACTCCACAAACGGAGTCTTTCCCGTCCCGCCAACCGAGATATTTCCGACGGAGATGACCGGAACAGGAACCCGGCGCGCAGTGATCAGACCTGCGTCAAAGAGCCAATTTCGAACCGCCATGATTGCGCCGAAGAGAGCCGAGAGCGGGCGCAGAAACATTCGGCCGAAACACACGCCTACGCCATTCCAAGGACGCGCTCAGCCACGCGTTCGGATGCACCCGGCGAGCCGAGCATCGACCGTACTTTCGAAAGATCGGACTTCATGCGCTCCATCGCTGGAGCGTCGGACAGCAGACGCCGGGCAGTGCGGACCAACTTCCCGACGGTGGCGCGATGCTGGACGAATTCGGGAACGATTTGCCTCCCGGCGACGATGTTTACCAAACCGATGTTCTTCACCCGAACGAGCATCCTTCCGAGAAGGTAGGTGATCCACGAAGTCCTGTAGATGACGAACATCGGCGTTCCGAAGCAGGCGGTTTCGAGCGTCGCGGTCCCCGACGTCACGAGAGCGAAATGGGAATGCATCATGAGGTCGTACGTCGCCCCTTTGACAAGACGGGCACTGCCCAGGTTGTAAAGGGTTTGAAGATATCGTTCTTCGAGTGTCGGTGCGACCCCCACCGCAATTTCCGCCCCGGTTTCGGCGGCCAGGAGCTTTGCCGCGGTAAGCATCGTCGGGAAGATGTGCTCGATCTCCTGCTTCCTGCTCCCAGGAAGAAGACCGAGAATTTGTTTTTCCGGGTCGAGTCCGTACCGTTTGCAAAAATTTTTCCGGTCCAGGCCGGCGTCGAGGACTTCGAGCAGCGGATGTCCCACAAACTCGACGTCGATTCCTTCTTTTTGATAGAGGTCGACTTCGAACGGGAAGATAACGAGCATCTTGTCAACGAGCGAACGCATGGCTTTCACGCGCGACCGGTGCCACGCCCACACCTGCGGGCTGATGTAATAGACGACTTTGATGCCCTGCTGTTTCACCATCTTTGCGAAACGCAGGTTAAATCCCGGATAATCGATCAGGACGACCACGTCGGGGCGTTTGAGGCGGAGCAGGTGCTCGAGCGTTTTTTCCATTGCCCGGATGACGGGGAGGTGGCGGAGCACTTCGATAAAACCCATGAAGCCGAGCTCCCGGATGTCGTAAACGAGGGACATGCCTTCCCGTTTCATCTTCTCCCCGCCGACGCCGTAGACTTCCACTCCCGGCTGCTTCCTCTTCAGCTCGCGAACGACGCCGGACCCGTGAAGGTCGCCGGATGCTTCTCCCGCAATCATCATCACTCGCTGGACCATTTATCGCCCCCATTGCCAGAGAACCAACAGGAGGGCAGAAACCGTCAGAAACGCCTGCAGTGTTCTTTTCTCCGACCGCAGCGCCTCATTCCACCGGGGCGTTTGGCCCTCCTGCGCCGGGGACCGGTACGGGACGGGTCGGGGAATGAACCGCGGGACATTTTTCCTGTATTCGAGGTACGCCGCTCCGAATTCCTTTTCCAGAAATTCTTCTTCCAGCGATACGATCGCGCGATACTGGAAAAGGAAGAAGAGGAGCGCGAGCGCTGGGAGCCACGGCCAAAGGGCGTAGGATGCAACACCGAAGCCGACATACATGAGCACGTTGCCGACGTACAGAGGATTGCGGACGAACGAGAACGGACCGGCAACGATGACTTCCGGCGCTCCCACGCCGCCGGTCACGCGCGTGAGACTTCCCGCGTATGCAACTCCCCAGAAACGGATTGCCTCACCCGTGACGGCCATCGTCATGCCGGTGACAACGGAGCGGGTGGAAGGCCGGGCAAAGACCAGCATGACGATGATGAATGGGATGGGGGTGTAACTTCGAAACCGGAACAGTTTCTTGCGCATTGCGTGCTATCCCTGCATGAAGACTTCACGACGCGCCATCGCCGCCTCGCGCCGGTGTTTCAGCCGCGGCCGGTCGAGCAGTTCCCGGAGTTTAACCTGCACGTCATTAAAATCGTCGTAACGGAAGTAACTGATGTTGGCCTCCTGGCAGTATGCGATCAGCTGCTTCTTGGCAAAGACGAAATCGGCGTATCGGACCGGGCAGCGGTCGGAGATGCCGTCGCCGACGTAGACAATAATATCCTCGTCGGCGCTCGAGGTGATCATGTGGTTCCGTTTGCAGTTCCCGCACCAGGTGCATTCGGAGTCGGCGTAGGGAAAGGTGACCTTCAGCGTGAATCCGTTTCCGGCCGGAACGAGCTCCGCGTGGTTGGCAAACCAAGGAAGGTCTCCCATGCCCGCAGAATGGAGGATCCGGGAGACGTAGAAGTCCAGGCCGTCGCTCACGACGGTGAGAGGGATGTTCCTGGACCTGCAAAACTGAGCGAAGGCGTGGAAGGTCGAGTCCGGATGATGCGCGGCGACGAAGCTTTCGACGGCTTCACGGCGGAACGGCTTGACGGAAGCGCACTGGCTCAACAGCGATTCCCGCGCCGTGAGCGTGTCGCTCAGATACTTCCCGACAATGCTGTCCGCAGTTTCCGCACCGGCGAATTTCCGGAAGAATTCGCGGCCTACGTCGGTCTCACAAACCGTCCCGTCAAAGTCGCAAAACACTCGAACCATCGTTCACACTTTTTCAGCATGCTCGTTAAATTTCACCGATACCAGTTTGGAGATCCCCTCCTCCTCCATCGTTACGCCGTACATCGCATTCGCCGCCTCCATCGTCCTCTTGTTGTGCGTCACCACCACGAACTGGGTGTTGTTGGCAAACTTTCTCAATATTTTCGTGAACCGGTCGATGTTGGTGTCGTCGAGCGGCGCATCGACTTCGTCCAGAATGCAGAACGGGCTGGGTTTGACGAGATAGATGGCGAACAGGAGCGCGATGGCCGTCAGTGTTTTCTCTCCCCCCGAGAGAAGGTCGATCGATGTCGGCCTTTTCCCCCGCGGCTTGGCGATGATCTCGATCCTTGCCTCCAGCGGGTCGATCCCATCCTCAAGCCGGAGGTCGCACTCGTCTCCTTCATCGAACAGACCCTTGAATGTGGAGATGAAATTTTCCCGGATCTGGCCGAAGGTCTCCATGAATTTCTGCTGCGCCGTCGTGTTGATCTCGTCGATTGTCGTCAGAAGCGTCTTCTCCGAATCCAGGAGGTCGTCGCGCTGGGCGACCACGAAGTCGAGGCGTTCTTTTTCGCTCTTGTATTCCGCGAACGCTTCGAAGTTCACGGCGCCGAGGTTGTGGATCTTCTCGCTTAATTTGTCCGCCTCTGCGCGCGCGGCATTAAGGTCGAACGTACCCGAGTCCGGAAATTCCCGGTACTCCAGTTCAATCTCGAATTTTTCTTTGGCACGGCTCTTGAGGTTCTCGGCTTTCAATGTCAGCTCCTGGATCTTGAATTCCAGGTCATGAGCCGCTTTGAGCGACCCCTCCTGTTTCACGCGGCCGTCCTTGAGCTTCAGCTCGATCTCGTGCATCACCGAACGCTTGGCAGAAAAATCCTTGTCGACCCCCCGCTTTCGCTCGAGCAGCCCCTCGTACTCCCGCTTCAACGACTCGAGGACCTTGTCCGATTCCTTCCTGTCCCGCTCGATCTGCGTGATCTCCTCACGCGCGGAATCGATCTCTTCCTTCCGTCGTTCGGAGGTCGAGGCGATCGATGTCTGCGTCGCACGAATATGTTCGATGGATTGGACGATGCTCCGTTCCTCGGATTTCAGCGACAGGACGGCGACATTTGCCTCGTTCACCTGCCGTGATGACTCATCCCAGAACGCCTCCATCGTTTCCAGCTCGCTCGTCTGGATGCCGACGTTCCGCTCCGCAGCCGCCTTTTCCGTGTCGAGCCGCTCGACCGCCGGCGCCAACCTGTCCAGCTCCTCCTTGAGCCCCACGACTTCTGTGCTCAAACCGGAGGACTCCGACTCATTCCGCTCGATGCTCTCGAGCGCGCGCTTTTTTTCGAACTCGATCTGCGCGATGCGAACTTCCACCGATGTCTTTTGCTGTTCGATCGAGCGCGCCACCTCGGTCAACTTGCGCAGGTCCAGATTCTCCAGCTCCTCTCCCTTCGTCCGTATCTCCCGTTCGATCGTTTCATGCTTCTCCCCGAGCTTCCGGACCTCTTCGGCAAGCTCGTCAAGCTGATTCTTCTTGCTGATGTGCCCCCCTTCATCGACACGAACGCTCCCGCCCCGCACGACGCCCCGGCCAGAAATGATCTCCCCGTCCAGCGTGATGCATTTCAGGTTCGCGTGCTCGGCCGTCAGGCGATTTGCAACTTCCACGCCTTCGACGATGATCGTCTCATCGAAGAGAAAGCGGAACAGCGGAGCGTAACGGGAGTCGTACTGCACGACCCCGTCGGCCCACCCGACAATGCCCGGACCGCCGAGCTCGGGGCGATGAGAAGCAAACGCCGGCATCCGGTTCAGACAGATGAACGTCGCCTTCCCTTTCTGGTTTCTCTTCAGGAAATCCATTGCGGCGTACGCCTGCTCCACACTCTCCACCACGACATAGCTCTCGGCCTCGCCGAGCGCCGCCTCGATCGCCACCCGGTAGCGGGGGTCGGCCTGAAGGGCTTCACCCACCGTCGTTTGAATTCGGGAGCTCCATTCTTCGTTGGTGATGAGGAATCGCACCCCTTCCGAGTAGCCGTCGTAGCTCTCCACGAGGCCCTTCAGGAACTCGATGCGCGCCTGACGCCGCTCCATCTCTCCCATGATGTCGATGGTGCGTCGGTGGAGCTGGTCGATCTCGCCCTGCAACTTGAGCCGGTAATCCTCCGTCTGATGCGTGCGAACTTCCGCCTCGGCAAAGGACCGGCGAAGCTCTTTATTCTCCGCCGTCAGGCGTGCGATGAGCTCGTCGTTTGCCGCGACCTCCTTTGTGTAGGCCTGGTTCTCTTCCGTTGTATGGCCGATCCGTCCGCGGATGTTTTCCAGTCGCGCCTTCGCCTTGTTCTCGCGGTTACGCAGTTCCGAGAGGTCTTGAAGATGGGTGATGACCCGCTCCTGACTCGATTTGACCTCCCCCCGCTTCGCGTTCAGAAGTTTCTCGAAAGCGTCGAGCGCCGACTTCTTCTCCCCGTACTCCGTCTCCGCACGGACGACCTTCGCCCGCACCTCGTCACGGCTGCGGGCCAGCTCCTCCTCCGCTTTTCTGTTCTCTTCCTTCCGGCGCGCCAGGTCGACGATCTCGCGCTCGGCGTGTTCGATGTTCACGAGCAGAGACCGGCGGCGTTCTGCATGCATCGCATGTTGCTGCTCAACTCCATGAATCCGCGACTGACGCTCCCCGAGGTCCTCCTGCGTTGCTCTCAGACTTTCTTCAAGCTCGTTCATCTCGGCGCGGTACACCTCGAGCACCGCCTCCTCCTGCTGCACCTCGACTTCGATGCGGTTCTTCTCCGTCACTGCGACCGAGAGTTGTTCCGTTAGAGGGGAAATCCGCGAGACAACGCTGGAATACTCCCGCTCGATGAGGTTTTCCTCCAGAGTCTGGAGCTGTTTCACGAGCTCGTTGTACCGTTCCGCCCGTTTCGCCTGGCGGTCCAGGGTCTCGACGGCCTTTTCCACGCCTCGCACATTGTCGCTGACGCGTGCGAGGTTCATCCTCACGTCCTCGAGCCGCCGGAGGGCCTCCTTGCGCCGGTGCTTGTACTTCGTGACGCCGGCAGATTCCTCGAACAGACGGCGGCGCTCGTCCGAACTGTCGCTCAGAATGCTCTCGACCATCTTCAGCTCGATGACCGAATAGGCATCCGAACCCATGCCGGTGTCCATGAACAGGTCCCGGATATCCTTGAGCCGGCACAGCGTCTTGTTCAGATAATATTCGCTCTCGCCCGAACGAAACACTCTCCGGGTCACCGTGACCTCGGAGTATTCAACGGGAAGAATCCCCTTCGTATTTTCGATCGTGATGGAAACCTCCGCCACGCCGAGCGGTTTTCGTGATTTCGTTCCGTTGAAAATCACGTCTTCCATCTTGTCGGACCGCAGGGTGGTCGGCCGCTGTTCTCCGAGCGCCCACCGCAAGGCATCGACGACATTTGTCTTGCCGCAACCGTTCGGACCGACGATCGCGGTCAGACCGGAGTCGAAATCGATGTTGACCTTTTGTGCGAACGATTTGAAGCCGAAGATCTCGAGCTTCGAAAGATACATTATCGCATGCTCCTTGCGACGTGGACGACGATGGGAAGATACGACCTCGTAGCATACGTTGAGTCATAATACATTGCCGTTGCGCCGACGAACAGCAGCAAAACAAAAAGTCCTCCGGCATACGCCTTGGGAGTACTCGTGTCGTAAATAACCGAGACGCCCATGAGCACGCGGAGCGCGACCCAGAAAGCAAACACGGCTACCAGGATCGTGCACGGGATGATATAGACGGGGGTTTCCATCACCTTGAAGAGACTCATCGCGACCGGACTGAGGAGCACGAACGGCATGGCGCCCCACACCGTCACGCCGTAGGCGTGGAAAAAGGAGATGCGTTTCCGGAAGAAGAATGCGGAGACCCGGATGAAAAGGGCGGCGACCCAGGACAGGACGAACCAGAACCCTGTGAGGATGAGTATGCCGGTGAACGGGTGCCAGGAGGCCGCGATGAGCTGGCCTTTTGCTTCATCGGAAACCACCAGATACGTGAGCACATAGTCGACGAACAGGTCCGTCCGAAAGTGGTAGAGGTAGCTTGAAACCAGGACCGCGAGGGTAACCGAGACCGCGAACGCAAGGATGAGCGTTTGGAAGAAAGAAACGGCGCGAAGGTCGCGGAGGTCCGCAAAGAAGTTGTAGGACCGCAGGAAGGAGCGCTTGATCGCTTCACCGAAGCGGCGGTTGTACGCGTACTGGTAGCCAACGAGCATGATGACAAAGAGTCCGGACAGGACGTGCGCGGAGGGAAACGAGGCACGATAGTTTCCGACCGGAATCGCGGCAATTTTTTCGTCGTTATACAATGTCCGCACCATCTCGTACGACGCACGTTTCTCGCGCTCGTAGCTCATGAGGCCGAGCGGGGCGAGGTAATGGTCGGCAACGTTTGCACTCATGATCGGCCGGTCGCCGCGCCAATCGGAAAAGCTCGAGACAAAGCTCCCCGCGATACCCAGCTCGCGCACGACGGCATAGTACTGAAAAAAGAAATAGGCCTGCGATTCCTGGGAGAGCGGGTCGCTTCTGCCGTTGCGGTTGGTGTGGTCCACTTCCCGGCCATAGCTCAGCAGAACCACGGGCTGCATCGGGTGATTTTTTTTCCAGTCCGTGAGATGGCGCCGAAACGATTTAAGGTCCGTCGCCGGGAGGTCGACGGCCGCAATGTCGGCAGAGGGTGCGGCAAGATCGTTTTCGACCATGCGCGACCCGAAATAGACGGCACGTCCGTCAAGCGAGTGAAGGAAGGAAACCATGCGTCTGACAAACGCGATCGACCGCGACCCGGCGGAATCGAACTGGTCGCCAATTCCCCACGCAAGAACAGCCGGATTGTCTGCATCCCGCTGAACCATCTCACGCGCATACGATTCCACGAGAGACTCGTACGCCTCGTCCGACAGAATATCGACGGGTGCATGGTCGAGCGGCATCTCGACGAATGCATACAGGCCGTACCGTGCACAAAGATTCAGGAGATACGGATGAGGAGGATGGAAGGCAAAGCGCACGGCGTTGGCGCCGAGCGACTTCACCAGAAGGATGTCCCGCTCCATCTGTTCGTATGTCATCGAAGCTCCGGTACCCGGATAATCCTCATGCCACACGACACCCTTCAGCACGACCGGAAGACCGTTCACCAGAATCGTTCCCTTGTCAAGAGCGCGTTTTGAAAATCCGGTCACGCGCGAGCACATGTCGAGCGGCGTTCGGACTTTCCCCTCCACACGCCAGAGAGTAACCTGCACGACGTACAGCTCGGGAGACTCCGGACTCCAAAGTTTGGGTCCGTTGAAGCCAAACGAGACGTCGACGTCAAGATCCCTGTTGGGCTGCACGACCGCCGGCTGAACAGCCGACTGGGCCACAAGCGCCCGCGAAAGTTTGTCGTATAACTCCGCCGTTATCGCATACGAGCCGGCCGCGGGCATCGCAGCCGCGCTGTCATTGAGGCTCTTTGCGGTCACGAGCGCGCTCACCGCTACCGTGGCATGTTTCATTTCGTCGTCAAGCGCCGTGCGGACTGTCAGGCCGGAAATCCATGTGCGCGGCGTCGCAAGGATGTAAGTATCCCGCACCAGCCCGCCGTAGCTCCGCCATTCCCAAACCTGCTTCCGCAGCGGCAGCGTCGAGCGGCTGTTCAGGACATTGACGACGGAAATTTGGATCGTGTTCTCCGGGCCGAGCTGCAGAGCTTCGTCCGGGATGTCGAACTCCACCGTCGTGGACCCCCCGGTGTGTCTCCCCACAAATATATCGTTGATGTAGACTTCACATTCCTGGTCGATCCCGAGCGAGACAAGTTTGAATGACGAAGTACGAATCAAAGATTCGTCGATGGAAAACTTTCTTCGAAAGACCACCCTCCCTTCCGTGTCAAAGGAGGACGGGACCCGGACCGCATGCCAGTTCTCCTTGTCCGTGGAATACATCCAGGTTCCTGAAAGGTCGATCTTCCTGCGAGTCGGCGTATCGGGCTCAACACCGCAGTCCTCGCCGATGAGGGTTCGTTGGCCGCTCTCAAAAAACCTGAATTGCGAATAGCAGAGGTGGAAAGTGAAAAAAAACAGGAAAAGGAATACCAGACGGATAGAAGAGCTTTGAAGTCTTCTTGTCAAGTGGGCGCTTCGGGGATATTCGTTGGGAAGGCCAAAAACCGGCTCCTTCCCGGAATTTCCCTTGAATATAATACGGAAACGGCCGGAAAGCAACGGAAAACCTCGAAATTCCAAGGTTCCGGAGAGAATACTCCCTTGAAATTTCAAGGCTTATCGGGGGTCCATTAGAGCGGAAATCGTACAGAAGCCGATTACTGCAGGCGGCTCATTCAGCCGCGGGCTTTGGCATAAACGATCGAAGCAAACGAATCGACCTTAAGACTTGCCCCGCCAACAAGAGCGCCATCCACATCGGGCATATTGAGAATTTCTTTCGCGTTCTCGGGCTTCACGCTTCCGCCGTACTGAATGACAACGCGCTCTGCCGTCGACCATTCGTGGAGTTGACCAATTATCTTCCTGATCAATTGATGCACATGCTGGGCCTGGTCCGGCGTTGCGTTCCTGCCTGTGCCAATCGCCCAGACCGGTTCGTACGCCATGACAATTTTTTCGACATCCGACGCCGGAATGCCGTTCAGGCATGATCTGACTTGTGTTGATACGACCATCTCCGTCGCGTCTTTTTCCCGTTCGGAAAGTGTTTCTCCCACGCACACGATGGGAATAAGTCCGGAAAGGAGCGCTTTCTTCGCCTTCTTGTTCACACCCTCATTCGTTTCTCCGAAATATTGTCTTCGCTCGGAATGGCCGAGGATGACATAGCGGCAACCGCAGGATGTAAGCATGCCCGGTGATATCTCTCCCGTGAACGCCCCTTCGTCCTCGGCAAGCATATTCTGCGCGCCAAGTTCCAGGGGAGTATTCTGGATCAACGCATGAGCGAGCGAGAGGGAAGTAAACGGGGGACAGACAACGGCTTTTGTTCCGGAAGGAAGAGTCGGGAGTTTTGCGATGAGCGCCTTCAGAAATTCGGAGGTCTCCGAAGTGTTTTTGTACATCTTCCAGTTTCCCGCGATGATTGTCGTGCGCATGTTCTTTCAGCAGTAAGTATGGTCGTGGGCGCAGACGCGGCTAGTTCTTCTTCGCGTCAAGTTTCCTTCTCACCATTTCGTTGACAATCTTGGGATTGGCCTTGCCTTTCATTTCTTTCATCGTCTCTCCGACGAAGAAACCGAACACCTGATTCTTCCCCGAGACGTACTTCGCAATCTGTTCGGCGTTCCGACCCAGGACTGCGTCGACGGCCTGCTCGATTGCGCGCTCGTCCGTCACCTGCGTCAACCCTTTTTTCCGGACGATGTCTCCGGGAGATTCTCCCGACGACAGCATTTCTTCGAAAACCTCCTTGGCGATCGTTCCGCTGATCGTGCCATCCACGATGAGATTGATCATCTCGGAGAGAGCCCCCGGCGTCGCCGGAAAATCGTTCAATCCGATATGCCGGTCGCGGAGCACGCGCAGGACGTCAGTCATGGTCCAGTTGCTCGCCAGTTTGTACGTCTCTTCGTTTCCCGGCCGGAGCCCGCCCACGACTGCCTCGAAGAAATCCGCGAGGGATTTCTCCGACGTCAGGATCTCCGCATCGTATTTCGGAAGATGGAATTGCGAGACATACCGGTCGCGGCGGCGGGAGGGAAACTCCGGCAGAGACGCGCGTGCCCTCTCGATCCACTCCTTGTCAACTTCCACCGGAACCAGATCCGGTTCCGGAAAATAACGGTAGTCGTGCGCCTCCTCTTTCGATCGCATCGGAATCGCCGCCCCCTTGCCCGGGTCCCACAGCAGGGTTTCCTGGACAACAGTTCCGCCTTCCTTGAGGACCTTGATCTGCCTCTCGATCTCGAACTCCAGCGCCTTTTCAACAAATTTGAATGAATTCATGTTCTTCAATTCCGTCTTCGTGCCGAATGCCGCGTCGCCCGTCTTCCGAACGGAAACATTGGCATCGCAACGAAGGCTGCCCTCTTCCATGTTTCCGTCGCAAATGCCGAGGTATGTTACGATCTGCCGGATCGTCGAGAGGTACGCCGAGGCCTCCCGCGGCGACCGGATCTCCGGCTCACTGACGATCTCGATGAGTGGCACGCCGCAGCGGTTTACATCCACGAGCGTATCGACGTCAAGGTCGTGGATCGATTTTCCCGCATCTTCTTCCATGTGGATGCGTGTGATGCCGATCTTCTTTTTCGATCCGTCATCAAGCTCGACCACCACAGAACCGCCGTGACAAATGGGTTCTTCGTACTGCGAAATCTGGTATCCCTTGGGGAGGTCGGGATAGAAATAATTTTTTCGTGCAAATGTGGATCGCGGAGAGATCGTGCAATTCGTCGCAAGACCCATGCGGATCGTGAATTCGACGGCCTGTTTATTGAGCACCGGGAGGACGCCGGG
Source organism: Bacteroidota bacterium (assembly GCA_035499415.1). GTDB lineage: Bacteria > Bacteroidota > Ignavibacteria > UBA10030 > UBA10030 > DATJYV01. Next base: position 6,724 of record DATJYV010000196.1, on the reverse strand, counting down.
CATGCCAAGGCAGATGGGGCAGACGTTTGAATTCGGAGCATCGCCAAACTTCGTTGAGCAGCTGCAGAACGCCTTGGAATTCGTCAGCAGCTGGGCATGAACCTCAAGGCCGATGACCGGTTCGTAGAGTGGATCCCACGTGAATGGCATAGTCTAGTTGTCGATTGCAGGGTTGCGATTGCTGAACGCGAAATTCCCTTCGTCCATTTCACCCGGCCAGAGCATTCACGCAATCGCCCGCGTGACTTTCTCGGCGGCTTCCTTGAGGCTTTCTGCGACATGAAAGCTCAGGTCGGAATTCTTCAAGATCTCCGCCGCCAGTTCTGCGTTCGTGCCGGCAAGCCGGATGACGATGGGCACCTTCACATCGATATTTCGCGCGGCCTCGACGACACCCGTCGCGACGCGGTCACACCGAACGATTCCGCCGAAGATGTTGATGAGAATGGCTCGGACGTGCGGGTCTTTGAGAATGATGCGGAATCCGGCCTCGACGGTTTTCGGATTCGCACCCCCGCCGACGTCGAGGAAGTTCGCCGGCATCCCGCCTGCAAGCTTGATAATGTCCATGGTCGCCATGGCGAGCCCCGCGCCGTTCACCATGCACCCGACGTTGCCGTCGAGCTTGATGTAGTTGAGATTCGAGGCCGACGCTTCGACCTCGAGCGGATCTTCCTCGTCCGTGTCCCGCAGGGACGCATACTCAGAATGGCGGTAAAGCGCGTTGTCGTCGAAGTTGATTTTCGCGTCGAGCGCGATCACGTTTCCTTCCTTCGTCACGACGAGCGGGTTGATCTCCGCGAGGGACGAATCGGTCTCTTCGTACGCCCGGTACAGAGCGGGAAGAAATTTCACGGCATTCTTGAACGCGTCGCCGGTGAGCCCGAGGCCGAAGCAAAGTTTCCTCGCCTGGAATTGCTGAAACCCTGTCCCCGGCCGGACGTACTCCTTCAAGATTTTTTCCGGACTCTCCGCCGCGACTTTTTCGATCTCAACTCCCCCTTCGGTCGACGCCATGACGACATTTTCCGAGCGCACGCGGTCGAGGGTAATACCGACGTATAATTCGCGCGCAATGTTCATCCCTTCTTCGATGAGAAGGCGCTTTACGATCCGCCCCTCCGGTCCGGTCTGATGCGTCACGAGACGCATCCCCAGGATTTCACTCGCCCGCTGACGAACCTCATCCAGGCCCCGTGCCAGCTTCACGCCCCCTCCCTTACCTCTCCCGCCGGCGTGGATCTGCGCCTTCACCACCCACATGGAGCCGCCGACCTCTTGGGCGGCACGCACGGCTTCATCCACGCTGAAGGCAACGCGTCCTTTCGGAACCGGGACGTTGAACCGTTTGAGAATTTCCTTTCCCTGGTACTCGTGAATCTTCATCTCATCGCCTTTTAAATTTCATCCTGTCGTCTGATTTTTGCTGCTCGTGCCGCACAGGTTGATCCTCCCGCCCTGAGCCGGCGCCGCGCCATTCTTCAATCGTTCTGCGGGCCGAACTGTATTCGGGGATGGGAACGAGGACTTTTGCCGGCCTTCCGATATTGCTCCGCGAGACCGGAGAATCGCCGCCTCCGTCCCACACAAATCCCACCGATTGAAAATTCTGCGCCAGCACATGGAATCCGTTCGATTCGAGGAGTGACTTCGCAAGCTCCGCATCCAGGACCTCGGTGGACACAAGAACCTCGGCCCAATCCTGCTGGACTGCGACTCTCCGATGGTCGACGCAAAAATACCGGCCGCGTTTCCGGTGTGCACATTTCTTGCAGAGCGGGTCCCGACAGATGATGCAGACCGCGACAGCCCCCGAATCAGGATGCCGGCTGCACTGTGCCGCGGCGGCTTGTTCGAAAATGATCCCGCAGTGCGGACAGTAATCGCTGTCGTCGGTAACTTCGCCAAAACACGCAGTACATTCCTGCATCGAACGGGCCCGGAAGCTATTTGATCTTTTGTGAGATGGATTTGGCCTGGAGAAACAGGAGCAGGTAATCACGCCCGCCGGCCTTGGAGTCCGTCCCCGACATGTTGAACCCGCCGAACGGGTGCACGCCGACAAGGGCGCCGGTGATCTTTCTGTTCACGTAGAAATTTCCCACGTGGAAGACCTTTTTCGCCTTCTCAATTTTCTTCTGATCCTTCGTCCAGACCCCTCCGGTCAACCCGAACTCCGTGTTGTTCGCAATGCCGAGCGCATCGTCGTAGTCCCGGGCCTTGATGATCGCGAGAACCGGTCCGAAAATTTCCTCCTGGGCAATCGTCGCCGTCGGCTGGACGTCCGCGATGACGGTGGGCCGGATGAAGTATCCGTCGTTCCCCTCCACCGGCTTGCCACCGGCGACGAGCCGGCCCCCTTCGCTCAGGCCTTTTTCAATATAGGAGAGTATCTTGTCCCTCGAACTTTTATTGATGACCGGACCCATGTAGTTTCGCTGATCGCTTGGTTCTCCGACTCTCAGCTTCTCCGTTTTTTCGCGAACGAGGTTTACGAACGGATCGTAGACTTTGCCGACCACAATGGCACGGGAAGCAGCAGAGCACTTCTGACCCTGGTATCCGAACGCAGACACGACCGTCGCCTGCGCGGCAGCGTCGAGGTCCGTCTTTTCATCGATGACGATCGAATCCTTCCCTCCCATCTCCGCGACGACGCGCTTCAACCACTTCTGACCAGGAGAAACTTTTGCGGCGAGCTCGTTGATGTGGATGCCGACCTCCTTTGAGCCCGTAAATGCGACGAATCGCGTTTTTGGATGCGAGACGAGAGTATCGCCGACCGACCCGCCCGGACCCGTGACAAAGTTGATCACCCCCTTCGGCAAACCGACTTCACGCATGAGGTTAAAGAACATCCAGCCCGTGAGGGGGGAATCGCTTGACGGTTTCAGGACGACGGTATTTCCGGTGACGACTGCGGCCGAGGCCATTCCGGTCAGGATCGCGAGAGCAAAATTCCATGGGGGCACGACAACACCCACGCCGAGCGGAATGTACCGCAATTCTGTTTTCTCCGTCGGAATCCGGACAACCGGCTGAGGTCCGCCCAGCCGCAGCATTTCACGGCCGTAGAATTCCAGAAAATCAATTGCCTCCGCGGTATCGGCATCGGCCTCGGGCCACGTCTTCCCTACTTCGTAGATCATAACCGCGCTGAACTCGTGCTTCCGGCTTCGCATGAGCTTCGCGGCTTTGAACAGATACGCCGCGCGCTTCGACGGATCTTCCCATCTCCATTGTTCAAACGTCCCGGCCGCCGCCTCGATCGCCCGATTCGCGATGGCTGCATCCGCCTTCTGGAAGATCCCCACCGCTTCACCGGGCCTCGATGGATTGACCGACCGGAGCTTTTCCTCTGTCTTAACCTCTTCCCCACTTATAACGATCGGGTACTCTTTCCCGTAGAGCTGTTCCTTGACCTTCGTGAGCGCCAGCTCCATGGCTTTGCGATTTGCGGGTTTCGCAAAGTCGGTCAGAGGTTCGTTTTTGAATTTGCGGATCGCCATGAAAAATTTCCTTTCGTCCTTCGAATGTTCAGCAATATAACGAATTTTGTGCTCGCGAGTGAATCAGGATTCTCCTCGGATCGGACCAGAACCGGTCTCAAGAACCCGACTTCATCACGCTCATCTCTGCGCCAAAGACGCACCGGCCTCCGGCTGCGTTTCGCCGTCTTATCGCCCCCCACGTCAGACCCCGAAGCAAGTTCAGCGAGACGAGCTCCGGTTTTTGGGGCGGCCTCTATTCAGGGTCAGACAATCGCGCAACGAACCGCGCGGCCTCGTCTTCCTTCCCTTCCGGGATCGGTATGCGTACGCGTTGAGACATCGGGCCCGGACGGCTGCCGCCGACACTGAATCGCAGTTCGCCCGGATTTCCCTCGCGAGCTTCCGGATGATGCGCCCTCGCTCCCTCGGCGTTCCAATCACAATACAAGCCGTGGAAAATCATCCCCCCTCCGTCGGCCAGGAACTCGCCCGGCGATCTCTCCCGCACGTTTCCCCTGAACCATTCGAAACAGAAGACCGCCGCCCCGGATGCCAACGCACAGGCCAGAAACATGGGAAACGCCAGGGCGATCATTTTCCAGGCCCATCCGTACAGCAACGCGAGGGCGAACTCCACCGCAAGGGCTCCGACAGGAAAGAGCAGCGCTCTCCGTGCGGCCAGTTTTCGCTCAACGTCAATCCATTTTTTCCATTCGGGGATTGAATAGACCCAATGGACCCAGTGGTCCTGCCGTAGACTCGAGAGGATACGGGCGAACTGAGTTTTCTTTTTCCGGTGAAGCGAGGGGAGAAGAGAGAGCCCGACGACAAACGCGGGGATCGAGAGGTACAGGAGATTCCATTCCTTCTGCCATCGGACTTTTTGAGCTGACAGGTCGTACATCGCCACGAAACAAACCGCGCAAAAGCCCAGCCCCAGCCAGAGAGTCTGGATAATCCGATGATAGTTCCGTTCTTTTCTTCGACCATCGCCTGCCATGCTACACTCCTCCTTCCCTCGTTACTTGAGTGCGTTGAGCTTTGCCACGACCTCCTCGGCACGCTGTTCTTCCCCCGGAGGAATCGGCATGCGAACTTCCACCGTTCTCGACCCTCGACCGGGGAAGATCATATCCACCTCCAAAACAGACGGGTCCCCCTTTTCGACCTTCACCGTTCCGAGCCGGCCTCCGAGCATCTTCCACGTCATAAAACCACCCCGGAATAAAATTCCCGAAGGTCCGACGTAGGCTTCGGAGATGTCCCTGAGGTTTTTCTTGAACGAAGCAAGCCCGGAAAGATACGTCCCCGATCCCGCCAATGCGCCTATCCCGACCGGAATCCACCACACATCCAGAACTCCCGCCATCCCGATCCCCGAAATGAATTCGACGATGACGACAACGACGACGATCCCAAGCGGAAGAGTCAACGCGTTCTTCTTCGCGAGCACCCATTCCGCCTGCGAATACTTTTCCCACGTGACAGGGTCGTACGTCCAGTGGACCCAATAATTCCCCTCGGCCATGATGTCGTGCAACCCGGTTCCGGTCTTCTTCTTCAGATAATAGAAGACGGGAAGGCAGATGAAGGCCAGGAGCATGAACGCAGACAAGAAGGAGAGGACAAGGGATTCCATCTCCCACACAATGCCGAATTTCCAGAGGACGGCGGCAAGGACCAGCAGAACGCTGCCGACGATCGGAACGAGCCACGTGATGCGGATGATCTTGTCATATGGTGGGTTCATGAAAGTCTCCTCCCAGGTTCGACGGACTTAGTGGACGATTGCGCGCAGAATGGCGTCATGGACCGACGGCCGGGCGGCGGCAATTTTGAGGTTCGCGCGTGTCGGATTCACGCGATTGGTAAGGAAGACGATGATGATATTCTTTTCGGGGTCGCACACGACCGACGTTCCGGTAAATCCCGTGTGGAGGAACGTTTTGGGAGAGGTCAGCGCACCCGAGAACGAGCGCTCCTTGCCCTTCGTGTCCCAGCCGATGGCGCGGGTGCTTCGTTCCGATTGTTGAGCCGTAAACGCGTGCACGGTCTCCTCCTGGAGATAGCGCGTTCCGTCGTAGGTGCCGCCGTTCAGGAGCATTTGCATGATGACGACGAGGTCGGAGGCCGTCGAGAACAGTCCCGCGTGCCCCGAGACACCCCCCAGGACCGCCGCGTTCTCGTCGTGGACGCGCCCCCAAACGGCAACGCCGGTATGCTGCCAGAAGGTGTCGACTTCGGTGGGCGCAATTCGACCGCGGATGCTTGCCGGCGGATTGTACATCGTGCTCGTCATTCCGAGCGGACGGAAGAAAACGGAATCGACGTACCGGTCGAGAGGAGCGTGGGCGACCTTCTCGATGATTTTTCCGATGGTGATGATGCCGAGGTCGCTGTACACGCTCGAGTCTCCCGTCTTGTAGACAAGCGGCGTCGCATAGAGTGAGTCCAGGACGCATTGCGGGTCGTGACAAAAATCGTAAAATCTTCGCCACGCCGGAAGCCCGCTGTTGTGCACCATGAGATTATAGAGCGTGATCTCTTCCTTCCCTCTCTGGCCGAACTCGGGAATGTACTTCACGACCCTGTCCTTCAGCGATAGCTTTCGTTCGTCGACGAGCCGCATGACGGCGGAGGTTGTCGCGATAACTTTCGTGAGCGATGCAAGGTCGTACATCGTGGCAGGGTCGACGGGCTCCGCGTATGGGGAGTAATCGTACGTCCCGTAGACCTTGTTCAGGACGACGATGCCGTTCCGGGCGACCGCGAGTTCGGCTCCCGGAAAGGCAGAGTCGCGAATCGCGGCATAGACGACTGAGTCAACCCGCCTGAGCAAAGCCGGGTCGAATCCCGCTTCGTCCGGCGTTCCTGTGCGGAGCGCGACCTTCGCGTAGGTCACGCCGTCGCCGAATTTGTAGAGACCGGGAATATTGACCGGGAGTTTTCCCCGCGGCGATTCCTCGCCGAAGACCACCTCCGCCGTCGCTTGCCCGATGCAGTCGGCGTCCGAGTAGCCGCAGACGTACGCGTCGAATCGCGGAAGCTCCATGGCCACATACGGATTTCCAAAGGAGATGCCAAGGAGCGGCTTCCGGTACGATGCAATTCTGTTCAGGAGCTCCTTTTGACGAGGGTTGACGAATCCGGTCATTGCTCCCGAGCGCGTGGAGAGCTGGCATTGACATACGATGAGATCGGAATTCCTGGCCGCGGCGGCTGCGGAATCGAAA
>DATJYV010000195.1:0-20296 GCA_035499415.1 Bacteroidota bacterium | reverse complement strand
GAATGTCGGCCGTCAATATAGCCATCGCCCCTTCGAAAGGCAACGGAGCGGCGATGGTGAAGCCCGCAGAAACGAAGCCGGCCGTGCCCTCGTCGCCGCAATTCTTCGACGCATGAACTCAAACGTGCTCGAATCTTTGCCCCGCGTTCGATCAAGAGACCACAAGAGTGGGAATCGACATCAGCAAACGAAGGCTCCCGGGTCGATGCGACTCTCCCATGGAGCGTTCCATTCCATGGAGACGGGAACAGCGCGAACACGGACAAGGGATCAAGCGGATGTGACGCGCTCCGGGTGGTTAAGAGATCGGCCCCCGCCAATTCGCCTGGCTCGACGGTTGCTCATCCGGCATTTGCCTTCGTTCTGTCCATCCTCTATCATTACTCTACGCCCCGCGCCCGTGTGCAGGAATTGCCCGGTTGATGGCGGGATTTCACTCAGGCACTTTCCATTATGCAAATTCGACGATTTCCTTTATATTATGGGGTTGATTTCACCATCCATCCCCTATGACAAAGTTCACGCATCTCATGAAGCGGCTTCGCCCTTCGCTGATGCACGATGAGGGTATCCCGGAGAATATCAAAGGAATGATCATGCGCAAAACTTTTTTCGGACTCAGCATCGTGACCGCGGTCGGTCTCCTCGAGCTCGGGCTGGTTCAAACGCTCGGGGCGCAGCAACCGGGCCTCGCGGCGGACGATAACATTCCGCCGGAGACGTTTACCCAGGTGCTCAAGGATGAATGGATTTTCCTGAAAGACCAGACCGACCAGTTCCTGGCGCAGACTACCGCCAAAGGTGAATTCGAAACTTCGGCAGAGTTTGCGGCGCGGATTGAACGGGAGAAAGCGGCTTACGAGAGCAGGCTCAAGGCGCAGGCCGCGGATAAGAAATTGGATCAGCGGGTGTTCGGGGTTCTTCTCAAAGCGACGTTCGTGTCTTATGATGCGGACAAACAGATTTATGCGGTACGGTCGGGTGCGAGCATTGAGGCCCCCTACGATATCCCGTCGCTGATCTGTTTCGTGCCGAGCAATCCCTACGTTGTTTTGTCGGACACGGTCCAAAAAAGTTACCGGCTGTCGAAGCTCTCACTGAAGTTTCACCCCGATTTCAAATGGTCCGTTGCGAGGGACGTGGCGCGCGCTGCGAAGGTGGACGAGGGGGATGTGTACTTCAAGGTGAAGTTCATCGTCGATATCTCGCAGGAGGAGATTCAGAGGCAGGCAAAACTTAAGATCATTCCGCGCGAGATCGAGCTCTTCAACCTGCACACCCAGACTGATTACTGGCGGCAAGAGCTGAAGTAGCCCGAGACGATTCTATTCATGAAAAGGCGGCTTTCAAGGCCGCCTTTCGTGTTCTTAGCTGTCCGACCAGCCCGAGAGGTGCAGCGAATTCGTCACGTCGTCTTCCGTCATCGTAATCAGCTCGCGGAATTCGTCGGGCTTGATTGTGAGGACGGGGCACAGCGCCGTGCGCACCACCCTCTCCGCGACGCTCCCGAGGGCAACATGACGAAGTCCTGTTCGCCCGTGGGTCGACATCACAATGAGGTCCGCATGGATGTCCGCCGCTGTTCGTACGATCTCTTTCGACGGCGACCCGTGCCGGATCAGGATCTTGATGCTTTGAGGAACCAGGCCGTATTCCACGAGCAGGTGGGAGATGAGCACCCGGCGCTGTTCTTCAATGACATTATGGTACAGAAGATCTTCCGCATCCTTGACGACTTCTTTTCCCTGCGGGGTATGGTCGACGACGTGCACGATCGAAATTTCCGCCTGGAAGAGCTTGGCGATCTCTTCCGCGTACTGAAGCGCGGAAAGGGAGAACATCGACCGGTCAATGGGTACGAGAATGTTTTTCGGTGATTTCACGGCTTCCTCCTTGTTTCGGTCAGTTCGAAATCCTGCTCCTCATTCTTTTTCGGTGCTGAAACTCTTTGCATATCCCCGCGCGCAGCGGTCACCGAGGATGTGAACCGTATCAACTCGAGACCTTTGAACTGATTGCTGACTGCTGATCGCTGATCGCTTTTCTCTCCCCTCGCTTGATTTTTCACGATACCGGCTTGTTCGAAAGTTGATATCTGAATCGGATCACCGTCCAGACCTGCACCGGCCCGGAGTTCATGAGAGCCGGAGTAAAAAGGTACTTCATCGCTGCATCGGTCGCGGAGGTGGAGAAGACATCCTTCGGGATCTCCTTGACGGCAACCGCCTTTTTGGGCTTGCCGTCTTTTCCGACGAGGATCTTGACCCACACCGACCCCTCGATGCCCGCAAGCCGCGCAACCTCCGGATACTTGGGCTCTTCCGCATGGACGACCTGAGGTTCTTTCTCGATGGGGATGAAGGCATTCATGTCCGGATCCTCGTCAATCCTCAAATCCTGCGTCACCTGAGTTCCACCGCCGCCTTCCTTATCACCGGTGGGGCTCTGGACCGCGCTCAACTCCTGCTGCGTCGCGATGGTTTGCTCGGGATTGACCTGTGCATCGGGGACCGGTACCGGAATGCCGATGCTCGGCTTGATTGTCGTTGAAGCGACGGCCACCGCGGGAAGCGATTCCGTGTTTGTCAGAGACGGAGGCGGTCCAAGTTCGCTGTACTTGAGAATCCGGACTTTCACGAGAGGCGCGGAATCTTCATTCTCCTGCAGTCGCTGGACTCCGTAGTACGTGCCGACGACCGACAGCTCGACGAGCGTCGCGAGGGCGAGCCCATACACGGTATACCGTCGCTGCCACAGACGGATATCGCCAACCCGGTAAAGATTCGAGAGATCGATTGCCAGTTCAGTCAGTTTCATGATGTTTCTCCCTCCAGGGACCCGACGGCTCTCGGGTCTTCGACTTCCTTCCCGTCGTCCGGGCCCCCGACTTCATTTATCCGACACGAATGCGTAACGACAACTTTCGGATGCAACATTGCTATGATGGGGCAGTACTTTGTCGTGGAGAGTTCGATTGCCCGCTCCACGTCATGACGTCTGACGGTATGTCCCGTCACGATGTACTCTATATGGACCGTCCGAAAGGTGCGCGGATGGTCGTCGTTCACCTCTGCACTCAACTCAACGCGCAGATCACGGACGTCCAGACGTTTCTTTTCCAAAATTGAAGTGACATCGCTTGCGGTGCACCCTCCGAGCGCGAAAAGGAGAAGCTCCACGGGTCGGGGTGCCGCTTCGGATCCACCGAAGGACGCAGGCCCGTCCATCATGATCCAGTGGTTCGAATCCCCCTTCGCCGCGAATGTGAGACCCTGCAGCCGGACTACAACAGCACGTCTTGTGTCCACGATTCTCCCTTTTTCTTGTTCAGTCGATCCACGGCGTCGATGATGTCGGGAATGTACTGTTCGAGAAGACCGGGTACCCGGGCGTCAAGAACATTCGGGCCTTCGGCCGCTTCCCGCTCGTACCTGCTGAACAATACCTGGAGGGTCCGGACAGCCCGGAGGTAGTCGTCGAGGGAGCGTATCACGACATTCCGGGCGACCTCGAGAATCTCCTGCATGTGCTGGTTCAGAAGACACTCTTCCATCATTCCCGAGCCGCAAATGCCGTGGCCGGTCCGCTCGATGCAGCGGCCGCAGACTTTCTGGCGTATTGCCTCCTCGTAGACATTCATGGCCTTCATTTTTTATCCTCCTTTGCCTGAACGGCCGGTTGGTTGACCGCCGGCTGTTTCGCGGCAAATGATTTTTCCATCTTTTCGTACTTATCCCACCGTTCCGTGACATCGTCCTGTGCGAGTTCCGCCAATCGGTCTGCCCGTTCGGGATAACCGGCTTTCAGACTGTTGAATCGGGTTTCTTTCTCCATAAAGTCGCGGAGCGGACGTTTTGGCGGTTTCGAATCGAGCTTGAGCGGATTCTTGCCGTCGCGCAGCAACGTCGGGTTGTAACGCAAGAGCGGCCAGTAGCCCGTCTCGACGGCGAGACGCTGGTTGGTCAACCCGTCGCATATATCCAGGCCGTGAGCGATGCAGTGTGCATACGCGATGATGATCGACGGACCGTCATACGCCTCGGCTTCGAGGAAGGCCCGGAGTGTTTGCGCGTCGTTCGACCCCATCGCAACGCGCGCGACATAGACGTTTCCGTACATCATCGCCATCATCGCAAGGTCCTTCTTTGCCGTCGACTTTCCGGCAGCGGCAAACTTTGCCACGGCCCCGCGCGGCGTCGACTTGGACATTTGACCGCCGGTATTCGAATACACTTCGGTGTCGAGTACGAGGATGTTGACATTCCTGCCTGACGCGAGCACGTGGTCGAGTCCGCCGTATCCGATGTCGTACGCCCATCCGTCCCCGCCGACAATCCAGACGCTCTTGCGGACAAGATTATCGGCCAGACTCAGAAGATTCTGCCCCAGCGAAGAAGTATTCTCCATGAGAACAAGCTTCAACCGCGCCACGCGCTGCCTCTGCTCGTAAATCTCCGCCTCGTTCGATTGCGTCGCGTTGAGAATTTCGTCCACGAGTTTCGTTCCGCATTCATTCTCAAGCAAACGGAGGAGTTCTCGCGCCTGCTCGTTCTGCTTGTCGACAGCCACCCGCATGCCGAGCCCGAACTCCGCATTGTCCTCGAACAGCGAATTCGACCATGCCGGCCCGCGTCCGTCGAGATTGGTTGTCCAGGGAGCGGTTGGAAGGTTCCCGCCATAGATCGACGAGCAACCCGTCGCATTTGCGATCATCGCACGGTCGCCGAACAGCTGCGTGAGCAGTTTGACGTACGGCGTTTCTCCGCAACCCGAGCACGCACCGGAGTATTCAAAGAGCGGTTGGAAGAACTGGGATCCCTTGACCGTTTCGGCGCGCACTTCCCGGCGGTCGACATCCGGCAGGCCGAGGAAGAACTCGTAGTTCTCCCGTTCCGCCTGACGGAGCGGGGCCTGTTCTCTCATGTTGAGCGCCTTGTAGCTCTTGTCGGTTTCACTCCGGACCGGACACACCTCCACGCAGAGCGTGCAGCCGGTGCAATCTTCCGGACCCACCTGGAGCGTGTAGTTCATCCCTTCGTACTCTTTTCCCCGGTACGGCGTCGCCTTGAACGTCGGCGGCAATTCCTTCACGGTCGCCGGGTCGTACACTTTTACGCGAAGCGTCGCATGCGGACACACAAGCGCGCATTTGTTACACTGGATGCACAACGCCGCATCCCAGACCGGAATTTCCAGCGCAATATTTCGTTTTTCCCACCTGGACGTTCCGACAGGGAAGGTTCCATCCTCCGGAAACAAGCTGACGGGAAGAAGGTCGCCGTCACCGGCCATCATCGGCGCGGTCACGTTCCTGACAAACTCCGGCGCGCTCTCCGGAACGGGTGCATTCATTTCGATGGCGCTCGTCGCCGTCCCGGGTATCCGGACTTCAAAGAGGTTCGCGAGCGACGCATCGACTGCCGCGTAATTTTTCTGAACGACCCGTTCCCCCTTCTTGCCGTACGTCTTCGCGATGGATTTCTTGATCGCCGCGATCGCCTCTTCCTTCGGCAGGACGTTGGAGATCGCGAAGAAACAGGTCTGCATGACGGTATTGATCCGCCCGCCCATGCCCGATTCGTGCGCCACCTTGTAGGCATCGATCACGTAGAAGCGAACGCGCTTGGCGATCAGTTCCTGCTGCATCAGCCGCGGCAACCTGTCCCAGACTTCGTCGGGACCGTAGAGCGCGTTCAGCAGGAACGTTCCCCCGGGTTTCAAAGTTTTCAGGACGTTGAATCGCTCGATGAAGAACCACTGATGACACGCGACAAAATTCGCTTCCTCGATGAGGTACGGCGAATGAATCGGCCTCGGGCCAAAGCGGAGATACGACGTCGTCGTCGTTCCGGATTTCTTCGAATCGTAGACGAAGTAACCCTGGGCGAAATTATCCGTCCCCTCCCCGATGATCTTGATGGAGTTCTTATTCGCTCCGACCGTGCCGTCCGCGCCGAGGCCGTAGAACACGGCCCGGATCACGTCGTCGGGTTCGATGCTGAACGCAGGGTCGAACTCCAGGCTGGTGTGCGACACGTCATCCTGGATACCGACGGTGAATTGGTTCTTGGACTCCTCCTTTGCCAGCTCATCGAACACGGCTTTCGCCATCGCCGGAGTGAACTCTTTCGAGGAGAGGCCGTACCGCCCGCCGATGATTCGTGGAAAGCCGGTCAGGGGAAGTTCCTTCTTCGCAAACGCCTCGGCAAGACAGGTGACAACATCCTTGTAGAGCGGCTCGCCGTCGGCGCCGGGCTCTTTGCACCGGTCGAGCACCGCGATGGATCGGACTGTCGCCGGAAGAGCGGCAACAAAATGACTCGCAGCAAACGGCCTGAACAATCGAACTTTCAAAAGACCCACGCGTTCGCCGCGTGCACGGAGATACTCGACCGTCTCCTGCACGGTCTCCGCTCCCGAACCCATGATGACGACCACGCGCTCCGCATCGGGATCCCCCACGTAATCGAAGAGGTTATAGGATCGACCCGTCAGCACGGCAAATGCGTTCATCGTCGACTGGACTATTTCGGGGCATGCTTTGTAGTATGGATTTGCTCTTTCGCGCGATTGGAAAAATACGTCGGGGTTCTGCGCCGAGCCGCGAAGCACCGGACGGTCCGGCGAGAGACTTCGGGCGCGATGCGCCCGGACGACTTCATCCTTCACCATGCCGCGAAGGACACGGTCCTCAAGAGTCTCGACTTTCATGACTTCATGGGACGTCCTGAAGCCATCGAAGAAATGGAGAAAGGGAACCCGCGATTCGAGAGTCGCCGCCTGCGCGATCGCGGCAAAATCCATCACCTCCTGTACAGAGGTCGATGAAAGAAGCGCGAAGCCGGTCCCCCGCGTCGCCATGACATCGCTGTGGTCGCCAAAAATCGAGAGCGCATGCGCCGCGATGCTGCGCGCGGCAACGTGAAATACCGTCGATGTCAGTTCTCCGGCGATCTTGTACATGTTGGGAATCATCAGCAGAAGCCCCTGCGATGACGTGAAGGTTGTGCTCAATGCGCCGGCCTGGAGCGCGCCATGGATCGCCCCCGCAGCCCCCCCCTCGCTCTGCATTTCCACGACGGTCGGCACTGTCCCCCAGAGGTTTTTTCGATGCAACGAAGACCATTCATCGGACCATTCGCCCATCGCCGATGATGGCGTGATCGGATAAATCGCAATGACTTCATTCAGACGGTGTGCAATCATCGCCGCCGCTTCGTTGCCGTCGAGCGTGAGTGTCGAGGGTCCCTGTTCGGTTTCTTGAGCCGTTTCCTGGTCGAGTATCTCGGATTCCATGTGATTGTCGGATTATTGAGGTTTTCTTGAATTCTGTCCGACCATTACCTTCAATATGTGTTCCACAGTCGAGTGCGAGAATTGCGCCCATCTGACGGAAAAATGGCTGTTCCGGTTCTTAGTTTTCGGAAGCCGGCAAGTGATTTCCCAACTTTGGGAGAGGGCGGAAGTTATGAGAAACGAGGCGGCGAACAGTCACAAGCGAGCACGAGCTGGGAACGGAACGAATCAGAGGCGGGCCTAGACGGGCAAGATTCAGAGCGTGAAACATCTGGAGGAGCCCGGGGAGAGTCGGTGAGCGTTACTCGACTGCCCCCTGGAAGCCCGCGAAGGCATCGTGCACCTCGGCCCCCGTCGAGCGACCGTCCGAGCGATGAGGAAGAGACGAAAGATATTGATTGATGGAAGCAGCCGCGAGTTTTCCGTCCCTCATGGCGAGTATCACGGTCGCACCGCCGCGCGAAAGATCTCCTCCGGCAAACACTCCTTTCCGTGAAGTTTGCTGGGCGGCGTCAACATCCACGGTGCCGTTTTTTCCGACCGACAGTCCCGTCGTCGTCTTCTGCAGAATCGGGTTCGGCGATTGACCCACCGCCTCGATGACCGTGTCGACGTGTACCACGAACGTCGAGTCGGGAATCGGAACGGGCCTCCGCCTCCCGGAAGCGTCCGGTTCGCCGAGCCGCATTCGCTGGCATTCGAGGCCCCGGACACGATGATCGTCCGTGCCCAGAACGCGTGTGGGATTTGTCAGAAACATGAACTGTATTCCCTCTTCTTCCGCGTGCGCCACCTCTTCTGCGCGGGCAGGCATCTCCTCGCGTGACCTTCTGTAGACGAGGAGCGCGTGGCCTGCACCCAAGCGCCTGGCGGTCCGAACGGCGTCCATCGCTGTGTTCCCTCCACCGATAACAGCGACGGCCCGGCTGATTCTTAACGGAGTGTCGAATGTCGGAAAGTTCCCCGCGTGCATCAGATTCACGCGCGTGAGAAACTCGTTCGCCGAGTAGACGCCGATCAGGTTTTCTCCCGGCATGTTCAGGAAATGCGGGGTGCCCGCCCCGCTTGCAAGGAACACGGCATCAAACCCCCAATCGTCGAACAATTCGTCGATCGTTGCAGTCCTCCCGACGAGAAAATTCGCGACGACTTCGACTCCAAGTGATTTTACGCCTTCGATTTCTGCGTCGAGGATCCGCCTCGGCAGGCGAAATTCCGGAATCCCATAGCGGAGGACACCTCCCGCCGCGTGGAGCGCTTCGAATATCGTGACACGATGGCCGATGCGGGCGAGTTCTGCCGCGCAGGTGAGCCCAGCGGGACCCGACCCGACAATCGCGACTCTGCGATCCGTCCTCTCCAGGACGGCCGTCGGAGCCGTCAGCTGCTGCTTCCGCTCATAGTCTGCAAGGAAACGTTCGAGCTTGCCGATCGCGACCGGTTCGTGCTTGATCCCCAGCGTGCACACGGCTTCGCACTGGGATTCCTGGGGGCATACGCGGCCGCAGATCGCCGGAAGAAGGTTCGCCTCGCGGATCTTGGCAAGCGCTCCCGCATAATCGCGGACCATCATGCGCTGAATGAATGAGAGAATGTCGATGTTGACCGGACAACCCGTGATGCAGACGGGGTCGTGACACTCGAGGCATCGCGTCGCTTCGACCTGCGCGTCCGGTTCTGTCAGTCCGTGCGACACCTCCTCGAAATTTCCGGACCGAACATCCGGGGATTGTTCCAACGATTTCTGCCGCGGAATCTTCATCCGCTCCGACGGTTTGAGCTGATTTACGCGCGCCATGCAGTCACTTGTTCGTGTTTTGCGGCTCCATTTCCCCTGAACGTGTCATCCGCGAGACGTTCGAATTCTTTGTAACTCTGAGACCGGAACATCAACTCATCGAAGTCGACTTCGTGGCCGTCGAACTCCGGTCCGTCGACGCAGGCGAATTGCATTTTTCCCCCGACCGAGACACGGCATCCGCCGCACATCCCCGTCCCATCGACCATGATGGAATTCAGACTGACGATTGTCTTGAGGTTCAGCGGGCGGGTGAGATTGGAAACCGCCTTCATCATCGGCATCGGCCCGACGGCGTAGACGGCATCGACGCAACTCTCCTCGCGAAGGAGGCGGCCGAGCACATCCGTCACAACTCCTTTCTCACCCGTCGATCCGTCGTCGGTGACAATTTCCAATCGGTCGGCGACCTGCTCCAGCTCCTTCAGGAGGATGAGCAGACTGCGGGTGCGCGCGCCGACGATCGTGAGCACTCTGTTCCCCGCGGCCTTGAGCGCTCGTACGATGGGAAAAATCTCGGCGGTTCCGACTCCTCCGCCGACGCAGATAACAGTCCCCTCCCGGATGATCGAGGTGGGTTTTCCCAGCGGCCCGACGACGTCGCGGATCGAATCGCCAGCACGGAGGTTCGCAAGAAGCCGCGTCGTTTTTCCAACCGACTGAACGACCAGGGTGATCGTGCCGCGCTCGCGGTCCGCTTCGACCACGGTCAGCGGAATCCGTTCGCCGTTCTCGTTCACGCGGATGATGACGAAATTCCCCGCCGCGCAATTTCGCGCGACGTAGGGAGCCCGTACAATGTACCGCGTGATGGAATCCGAAACGGATTCCTTTTCCAGAATTTCAAACACGTGTTGCTCCGTTATGCGGATGGTTGCTGCACCCCCTGCGGGTCGAGTGTGCGGCGCACATCTTCGACCACTTCACAGACAAGAGGAAGGTAGCGGTCGAGCGCGCACTCCAGCGTGTCACGCTTCCGGCACTCTCCCTTCGCGTCCTGCCATTCGCACAGGATGCAGACATTTCTTCGCAGCGTATGGACCACCGATTCAATGGTCGGGTGTTGCCCGTTGGAAACCGCAACGATAATCTCCGGCAGGAACTTCTGCAACGCGCAGGATTCTCCGGCCGGGAGCCGGCAATTTCCCCGCCGGTCTCCGTCGATGCACTTCCGGCATACCCGTTCCGAAATCTTATTCCAGTACACATTCAAGGATTCCATGGGAAGATTCTCCTTTCCACTCGCCCGCGTCTTAATTGGGCGTTGTATGCAGCACCTCTCTCGGAACCCTCCGGATGTATTGTTCGAGGTCCGAGCGAAAATCGGGATGAGCAATTTCCATCAGCGCCTGGGCGCGCTGGCTGAGATTCTTGCCGTGCAGATAGGCCGTCCCAAACTCGGTGACGACGTAATGCACGTCGGCCCGCGAGGTCACGACCCCGGCTCCGGGCTTGAGCGCCCGAACGATCCGGGAGACTTTTCCCTTCTTGGCGGTCGACGGAAGGGCGATGATTGCCTTTCCCCGTTTCGAACGCGCTGCGCCCCGAATGAAGTCCACCTGCCCCCCGAAACCGCTGTAGATCCGGTCGCCAATCGAATCGGCACATACCTGGCCGGTGATATCAACCTCGATCGCCGAATTGACGGCGACCATTTTGTCGTTCTGGGAGATGATGAACGGGTCGTTCGTGTAGTCACACGGATGCATCTCGAAGAGTGGATTGTTATGGATGTATTCGTAGATCCGGGCCGAACCGAGGACAAACGTTGCGATCACCTTGCCGGGATGGAGGGATTTCTTGAAGTTCGTCACGATCCCGTCCTCGATCGCTTTGACCACGCTGTCGGATACCATCTCCGTATGTATGCCGAGATGTTTCTTCCCGCTGAGGAATGAGAGGACCGCGTCGGGTATTCCGCCGATGCCAAGCTGGAGGGTCGATTCATCCTCGATCAGCTCGGCAATATGCGCTGCTATCGCGTGTTCCACGGGAGACGCCGTTCCGTGTGGAAGCGTTTGGAGCGGGATGGAACACTCCGCGATCTTGTGAATGCGGGAAACGTGAATGAATGCGTCACCCAACGCCCGCGGCATGCGTTCATTCACCTGTGCGATGACGATCGAGGCGCTTTCCGCCGCGGCTTTGGACGCGGCGCATTCGACGCCAAAACTCATGAAGCCGTGTTCATCCGGGGGAGAGAGATGAACGAGCGCGACGTCGAGGGGAATGATCCGTTCCTTGAAGAGACGGGGTATTTCCGACAGGTGGACCGGCACATAGTCGGAGCGCCCAGCTGCGATGGCCTCCCGGTCGGCGGAGCCAACGAACAGGGAGTTGTGCCGGAACCGACGCTCCATCCCCGGCCTGGTCAGCGGATCTTCGCCGAGAAGAAGAACATGGTTCACCTCCACATCGGTAAGTTCTTCGGCCCGTTGAGCGAGCGCCTCGGTGAGAAACGTGGGAGACGCCGCATTGCCACTCATGAAAATGCGATGCCCCGATTTCACGGCGGCAACCGCCTCCTGGGGCGGAACGACCTTCGACATGTACAGCGGCAGCCAGTTCATAGGTTTGATTCTCTGTGGATTAAATCCTTTTCGCCCGCCGCTATCCGGTCATCGGCGACGGCTTTTCATAAGGGTCTGAATCTCGTTCGAGAGCTGACCGACGTCGACCGGCTTGTAGAAGACGACGTCCGAGATGGAATTGATCAGGTTGTTCACGTCGGCCGACACGGCCATATACGCCCGGAGAATGATGACCGGGACGGTGATCCTATTCCTCTTGACCACCTCCAACTGACGTTCGATGTCTTTTGAGAAGGTGAAGAGGTCGATGAGGATAAGGTCCGGCGATTCGGCCTTCATTCGTTGCTCGAGTCGCTCCAGGTCGCTTTCAAGCACGACGCAATACGCGGATTGAAGCGACAAACCAATCGCTCGCGCGAGATCCGCATCGGGGCTGAATAGCAGAATGCGCTTGGTCATCGCATTTTGTGGAATGCCGGTTGAGAGTTCGCGATGTCCCTCGTGGATCATCGGACCCAACAGGACCGGGCTGCGGACTGAATTGGCGTCGAGTGGTTTCGTGCTAGTTCGTTCGTGGACCAGCTGCTTGCTCGATTTCATCGACAATTCCCTGTTCGGCAATCTTTCGGTAGAAGGATGAAAGACTGATACCCAGGTTCAGGGCGGCTCTCCGTTTATCGTTGCCGAACGATTTGAGAGCGTCGAGAATGTACTCCCGTTCAAAATCCCGCACGGCGTCTTTCAAAAGACGCGGGTTATCAGTAAAGGAATCGTGAGTTCCGTTCTTGGGCAGAGTTTCCATCGTTGATCCTTTCAATGGGATTAGTGGACACTTCATCAACGACAAATGGTATGCCACCGCCCAATCGCCCGCTGCGGATGGAAATGTGCCGACAAAACGGAGGGATTGTTACTTTTGCGAATTCTCCCCCTTGAAAATTCTTAGAATTCGGAAATCAGGAGAGGTTTTTGAGATGTGGAAGGTGTGGAGCGGGAAGCCGATAACGTCAGGTGATATTCAGTTCCTCGATCTTACGATACAACGATGAAAGACTGACGCCGAGGGCTTGAGCGGCGCCTGCTCGATCCTTCTTGAATTTCAACAGCATGCGGATGATGAACTGACGTTCAAAATTCTTCATCGCATCTTTCAGCGTGGATACCTGCATGAGCGCCTGCTCGGTCTCTTTTGCAACGGCTGTATTCATGTGGTCCGGGAGATGCTCCGCCGTGATCATTTCTCCGTCGCAAAATATCACGGCCCGCTCCACGGCGTTTTCCAATTCCCGCACTTCCCCCTGCCAGGGGTACTGCATGAGGGTGCCCATCGCATCGTTGCTGAATCCCCGGATCCTCTTTCCCATTTGCTTCCGGTACATCTCCAGGAAGTGATTCGCGAGCAGCGGAATGTCCTCCCGCCTCTCCGCAAGAGAGGGCAGGTCGATTTCGACGACGTTCAGACGGTAGAACAGATCCTCCCGGAACCTCTTCTGCTCAACTTCTTTCCGCAAGTCCTTGTTCGTGGCCGCGATGATCCGCACATCCACGTCGATCGGCTCGGTCCTGCCCACCGGGATGATTTCTTCCTCTTCAAGAACCCGCAGGAACTTCACCTGGGAACTCAGCGGAATCTCGCTCACCTCGTCGAGAAAGATCGTTCCGCCGTCGGCAACCTTGAACATGCCGTCCTTGTCCATCGTCGCGCCGGTAAACGACCCTTTCTTGTGGCCAAAGAGCTCACTCTCAAAAAGTGTTTCGACGATGGCGCCACAATTGACCGCGATGAAGCGCTTCTTGTTTCGTTTTCCCGCGAAATGGATCGCACGCGCGACCAGTTCCTTACCCGTCCCGCTCTTGCCGCGAATGAGAACGGTGCCGTCGCTCGTCGCAACGCGCTGAATGAGCTGGAAGACCTTGGTCATCGACGGGGCCTGCCCGATGATCGACCCGACGGCATAATTCTTCTGGAGTTCCTCCCGCAGAAAGAGATTTTCCAAAATGAGCGATCGGTAGGCGATCAGTTTTTTGATTCGATGGAGCAGGTCATCGAAATTGAGCGGCTTCAGAATGTAATCCGCGGCCCCCTTCCTGAGCGAGTCCACGGCAGTCTCGATCGAACCGAATGCCGTGATAATGACCACGAGAGATTCGGGCGTTTCCCGGCGTATCTTCTCCAGGAGTTCTATCCCTTTCATCTCCGGCATTTCAATGTCCGTGATGACGACGTCGTACGGGGATTTCCGGTGCATCGCCAGTGCTTCGCGGCCGTTCGACGCCTCCTCAACGACGAATCCTTCCTTTTTCAGGATGAACCCGATCGATTCACGGATGATGCTCTCATCGTCCACAACCAGTATGCGGTCCGCCATTCAGTTCTTTGTCGTCGGAAATGTTATATGGAATGTGCTCCCTTCGCCCGGAGCGCTTTCTACTTCGATGTTTCCCCCGAATCCCTTCACGATCCCGTAGCTGACCCACAGTCCCAAACCCGTCCCCTGGCCGACCGCCTTCGTCGTATAAAACGGCTCAAAAATTCTTTCGAGTTCGGCTTTCGCTATCCCCTTGCCCGTATCGCGAACCGTCGCCCCCACCGCGTGCGCCGTGTGCAGTGTTTCAATCGCAATCGAGCCGGACTTGCCCTCGAGAGCATCGACGGCGTTGATGAGCACATTGATGAATACCTGCACCAATTGGTCGCTGACCGCGCGAATCGTCGGCAAATCGTCGGCATAGAGTACCGAGAATTTTATGTCTTTGACGCGTTTTCCGTACTGGATAATGCTGAGCGCCTCGCGGATGACATGGTTGAGGCTCACATCCTTCACGACATGGCTGGAAGGTCGGGAGAAATCGACCAACTCGCGGATAATGCGTGCGATACGCGAGATCTGGGAGTCGATAAGTTCAAGCTTCTCTGTGATAAATCGGTCGCTGCTCGTCCTCTGCAGCACCTGCACGAGAGACGAGATTGCCGTCAGAGGATTCCCCACTTCGTGTGCGATTCCCGCGGCCAGCGTGCCGATGCTTTCCATCCGTTGGGAACGCACGAGCTGTTCCTGAAGCATCTTCTGCTCGGTGATGTCGCGGTGAGCCCCGAGGAATCCGGCGATACCCCCCTTCTGGTCGATGATCGGTGAAATGACAAGCTCGGTGTGAAATGCGGTCCCATCCTTTCGTCGGTTCTCCACCTGGCCGACCCACACTTTTCCCGACAAAATATGTTCCCACACGCCTTTCCAGAACGCCCGGTCATGCTTCCCGCTCCCGAAGACGCGCGGGTTCTGCCCGATCAACTCATCCTTCGAGTACCCGCTTTCTCTTTCGAACGCGGGGTTGACATAAACCATTTTCCCCTGGGCGTCCGTGATCTGAATGGGGTTGATCGTGTAGTGGATGACGTTGGAGTAGCGAAGGAGGTCGAGTTCCTTCCGCTTTTGTTCGGTGATGTCGCGGGCAATGACGACCGTCAACGTTCTTCTGCCGGCTCGGACATGTTTGGCGTCCACGTGGACATCAACGGTAACGCCGGCTCGGTCGACGACCTGCGTCTCGATGGAGAGGCCTTCGAACGATTCGTGGAGTCGTCGAAGCATCTCGTCCCGGCGGTCAGGGGCAAAGATCGTTTCGATCGAGGAGGACTTTCGAGCGCCGAACAACCTGTCGGATGCCTGCCTGTTTTGCGCGACGACCCTGTCTTCCCGGTCGACGACGAGGATCATTTCAGGAAGGGCATCGAATACGCGTTCGTATTCCAATTCGACAGAACTCATTGCGTCAGCAAAGGTACGGCTACTCGCGGAGAGATACAACTAAGGCCGGCGCAACGTACAATAACGCGGCCGGACGATTACGCCCGGCCGTATTTACATCCACCAACACGTTCCGCTGATAGTCTACAAGGCGACCTCAGGCCGATCGGTGATACGCTTCGGGACCGGTTGTTCTCCGTCCGACCCCAGACGCCCCCGGAGATCCTTCATCATCCCTTCCAAAGGCGAATTGAATTCCTGCACATTCGGCATCGAAAAATCCCGGCCGAATTCTTCCGTCCCCTCGATTCGTCGCGGCGCGCCGAATATCCGGATGTCGGCGCCGTCTCCCGGGGCAAAATTCCAA
This sequence comes from Bacteroidota bacterium, assembly GCA_035499415.1. Classification (GTDB taxonomy): domain Bacteria; phylum Bacteroidota; class Ignavibacteria; order UBA10030; family UBA10030; genus DATJYV01. The sequence continues at coordinate 4,555 of DATJYV010000195.1, read as the reverse complement.
CGCTCCTGGCGATCGGCGTCTTCGACCTCGACGCTCAGCGTCTTCTTTGCGCCCTTCCGGAGCACCTCAACCTCAACTTTATCACCTTCATCGTGCCTCGAAATCTCGCGCTCGATATCGTTGATCTCCTCGACCGTGCGCTTTCCCGCGCGAACGATCACATCGCCCGCCTTGAATCCCGCTTTCTCACCGACGCTTTTCCGTTCAACCTCCTTCACGAGGACCCCCTCGTTGTCCGGTGCCCCGAAGTATTCGCCGAGCTGGTCGTTCAATGTTTCCAGCGTCAGGCCGAACATCCGTCCGCCCGTGAACCCCATCATTCTCGGCATTGGCCGCGGACTCATGATGAACGGCATCGCCCCAAACGAGGCCGACCTGTTCTTCATTCTCCCCACATTCACCGAAAGAGATTTTTGCTCGCCATCCCGAATGAGACCGACCGTGGCCGCGGACCCCGGGAGAGCCCTTCCGACGGCGCGGACGAGGTCGTCCGAATCCTCAATGGATTTTCCATCGAACGAGACGATCACATCTCCTTCGTGTATCCCGGCGGAATCTGCGGGACTATCGTCTACCACAGAGGCAACGAAGGCGCCGTTGTCGTCCTTCAATTTGTATCGCTTCACGATCCGGTCGGTGACATCCTGCACCGAGACTCCGAGCCATCCCCCTTTTTGTTTGCGGCTTTCGCGATCAGATGTCGAAGCGGACTGCGATTTGCAATCGACCATGCCGAGGGCAAGGATGGCGCAGACTGCAAGAGGTAGCATCTTCAAATTCATCGTTTATCCTCCTGAAAAGATGGTTGAGAGTGTGGATGTTCCGTCGGCGGTTCTGAATCATAGAGACGCCGCCGGGAGGACAAATGTTCCCTGAGCGGAAGACGAAGCGGGGTCAGCGAAAAATCGAGAGGGATGATGGAGGGTCGGCGCAGGCGAGCAGCTCGCCCGAGCGTTCGTCCCGAACTTCGACGGGAACAGCCCGTCCGACGACCTTGTCGTGAATCGATGCCTCCAACAATAAACTCGCCTTAAAGAAGGAGGATCGTGATCGCCAGCGACTGGCGTGGACAAGAAGCCGGGTACTGCTGCCCGAGGCAAGATATCGGACGAGGAGGCCGTTCTGCAGGAGCCGGGGAATCGTATCCGTGACGAATTTTCGGGAAATTCTTTTGTCCTCCGCCGTGACGCTTGCCAGATATGAGACGCGCGCGAGGGAGTCGAGTCGGAACTCCGACGGAGTAATCAACGAATCGGCAATCCTGCGGTCATACGAATGGCGCACAACGGCGAAGGCGAAGACGAAGCTGAACAGAGCGATGACGAGCAGCGGAAGCGCCTGCGAGGCCATGAACGGGTGGAACGTTGCGGGTGGGCGCGCACTCATCGGAGTGCCTTCACAATTACAACAGTCTCGTCGTCGTGCTGCGGGGCCCCCCCGGCGAAACCATGGACCGCTGCGAGAATCGCGTCGCGTATTTCAACAGCAGATTTTCCCGCGTTATCCCGGACGACCGCGTTCACGCGCTCGTCTCCAAAGAGCTCGCCGTGCAGGTTATGCGCCTCCGTGACTCCGTCCGTCACAAAAACGAGAACGTCATCGGGGTCGTATTGCAGCCGGAATTCCTTCAACTCCGCATTGAACAATCCGCGGTCCTCCAGGCCGATACCCAAACCCCGCTGCATGACGCTTTCGATTTTCTTTTCCCGGGCCGAATATCGATACAGGGGGAGATGGCCCGCACGGGCTGTGACCACGGATCGCGACGTGGTATCGAACTCGGCTCCCAAGACCGTCACAAACGAACGTTTTTCGAGATCCTGGTAAAGCAATCGGTTTGCCCGCGTGAACAGGTCCGCGGGGGAAAGTTGGAATTCATGAAGGGACCGGAGGATTCCCTGCACTTTGGACATGTACAGCGCCGCTGAAGTTCCTTTTCCGCTCACGTCGCCGATGATGACCATGACCGAAGAGGGACCGCGGACGAGATAATCAAAAAAATCCCCCCCCACTTCGAATGCCGGATTTGAGATCCCGGCAAGGTCCAGCCCTTCGATGACCGGCGTGGTTTGAGGGAGCGACGCAAGCTGGATTCTCCGCGCGATTTCGAGCTCGTGTTTGAGGCGCTCTTTCTCCGCGAGCTCCTCATACAAAAACGCATTTTCAATCGAGACAGATGCCTGCATTGCGACCGAGGCGAGAAACGCGAAGTCTTCCTGCCGAAAGGTCGATTCCGACAACTTCTCCCCGACGAAGAAAGCCCCGATGAGTTTTTCCTTGGATTTGATGGGGATGAGGTACTGAAAACCCTCTCTCACGAACGGCTCTCTGGTCTCTTCCGGCAGATAATCGACCCGGGTCTCGCCTTTGAAGCGTCGAAGTTCGTTGACGAGGATGGTCCCTGAAGCTGCGCAAAAATTCTTCCATGCCGCGCCGTCGAACCCGAATACCTCCTGGCAGCAGCATTCGGACTCGTCGCGGAAGAGGAGAACGCCCGACCGTTTCAGCCGCATGAGCGCGGCGAGTTTTTCAGCGATCGCGCGGCCGAGTTCGACCATGCTGAGCGTGGAAGACATAACCTCCGCGATCTCGGAGGAGGCGCGCCGGTGGTCGAACTGAGTGCGGAAGTACTTCGCGTCGATTATGCGCTGGCCGACTTTAGCCCCTTTCCAGAAAACGTACGTGACGACGAAGGCCAGGGCGATAAAGCCGAGGCGCTGGACGAGCTCCCGGTTTTCCGGTCTCATCGGTGTGTCGGTGACCTCGATGGAAGCGCCGGTAATAACGATGGACGGAAGCGGCAGATCCCGCGAAGGCAGGAGAATCAGGATGTTGAAAAATATCGTGCCGACGATCAGGAACCATGCGGTCGTAATGAGGGTGTATTGAATATTCCGCCGAAGCCGGATGTTCATGTCGAGGAGTCGGTACCGGCCGATCGTGTAGAGAAATGCGAGCGGGAGCAGCATGAACGGGAATCCCACATAGCCGATCTCGTTTCCGTTCAGCCTGTACACACCCACGAGCGCCACGATGCCGACCGAGAGGGCAACGACTGCGTAAATGGTCCAGCGAATAACACGATCCATGCGTCGGTATTCATCCGACCGCTGCTTCCGATAAATGAACGTCACAACGTTTGCGGCGATCGATAGAAGGACGGCTCCAAGAAGGTTGATGGAGGGGATAACGCGGAAGACGTCGAACAGAAATCCTGCCGCGGCAATACCATAGAGAAGCGCAGGAATCCATTTCTTGGCGAGGACCGCCGGGATTTCCTGCGGGAAATAGTGGGCCGACCGCGCAAGCACGGCCAGGCCCAAGTACGCGGAGGCAAGGAGGGAGATATTCCTGATGATCGTGAACGCGTTGGCGCCGACGTCGCGCCGGATGAGGAGGATGCTTACGAAATACCCGACGAGGATAAATCCAAGCCCGAGCATTCTCGCGGCTTTGATCCTCGGTCGCGCGAGCGCGAGGATTGAACCGAATACCACGTACGTCAGACCGCTGAGGCAGAGGACCAGCAGGCAAAACGAAATTCCGAAGCGCGCCAACGTGACGTGGAGAGGAATGAGTTGATTGCCCCGGAGAACTTCGTAGGTCAGCGACCTTCCAATCTGTCCCTGACGGAGAATGACATCCGCCTCGACGGCCGAGTTGAACTCCTTGCCGTTGACTCGCAGGATGAGGTCCCCCACTCTCATTCCTGCGCGGTCCGAAGCGCCTCCCTCGATGACGTCGTACACATACGCGTTATTTTGAATGTCTCTCAGGAAATCAGCCGGAAGGTCGGTGCGCCGAACGACATAATCTATTCCCTGGTTTAGGGAGGGCCGAAAGACCTCGATGACGATCTGGCTGTCACGGGATGCGCTCAGAACTTGTTTCACGTCCGCGGCGGCTGAAACTCTTTTTTTGGCAAACTTGACGACAAGGTCCCCGACGAGAACGGAATCCGGCGTCTGCGGCATTGCCGTCCTTCTGAAGAGCGAGCCTTCCCGAAACGCGGGGATTGATTGGGAGACATAGAGTCTCGATGGAGGGTCGGCAAACCAGTTCTCATCCGTCGGCGAGCTCACATAGGTATAGAAGGTGAGACTCGTGATCACGCCGACGAAGAGCAGGAGCGCGAGTATGATGATTTGAAAGAGAGTCGAATGCTTGTCGAAATCGAACACGGCGGGTCCAGCTCCTAGATACCTGTAAGATACGAATTGAGGACGAAAAAGTTTGAAACCGCCGCTGATCGGCGGGCTGGGTAGGCGGTCAATCTAGCGGAAATCAGTGGAAAGTCAATTGGAGGGCGGCGGGAAAATAAAAAGCCCCGACGCTCACGCGGCAGGGCTCGGGAAAAATCTGCACCTCAGCTGGTCTTACTGGAAATCTCCTGCGTAGGTCCAGCTGCCAAGATGTCCGTTGCTGTCGACAACCGTCACGATCGTGTTGGTCGTGTTGGCCGCAGACGTCGCCGTGATCGTCACGCCCGTTGCGCTTTGACCGCTCGCAACATACGTCCCGTTCTCGTTCGTCGACATCTTCGACGGAATCGAAT
>DATJYV010000194.1:0-3124 GCA_035499415.1 Bacteroidota bacterium | reverse complement strand
GAGACCGACAACCGCGAACGAACCGGCATCCATGATGCCGGTTTGATACTGAAGCTGATTCAAGGAGATCTGCAAAACCGCTTCGATGACCGTTGAGGCCAGAGCCGACAATTCCCTGGTGCTTGTCGGGATGTCGGCCTTTTCGAATATCTCGCGAGCCCCGATGCGGAGCATTTCGCGGCGATGGAATCGCTTCAACGCATCAATCTGCCGTTCCCATCGCTCGAAGGGAGCGGTCGATTGAATCGCTTCCCGCAGCAGATCATCTCTTCGCCTCTCCCCTTCCATCGCGCCGGTTGCCAGCCATGGAAGAAGCTCCGGACTTCGGACAAGAATGTCTGAGAGGAATTGCGATTGGGCGAAGAGCTCCAGCGCCATTTTCAGCAGAGGCGGTTGTCGGTGGAAATCCTGAATGCGTGTCCCCGCGATTCCCGTTTCCAGGTACCGGAGGAACTGTGTGAGCGCGCGGTCGGGGTCGGGCGTCGAGGAGAGCGCTTTGCGAAATCGGGGGCCGAACTTACCGGGTGGGATTCCGGCTTCCCCGGCGATCCGGATGACATTCTTGAGAAGCGCGGGACGGAGCAATGTTCGATGGGCTGGCGGGGAAACTTGCATCGGTGAGAAAGTACAGAAAAGGAGGATGAAAGAGAAGATAGGAGCAGCAGTTGGCTATTAGCGGTTCGCTCCGCGGTCAACGATCGGCGAAACGAGGAACCCGGAACCAAGTCAACGACCCGCCATTTGACGGATCACTCAACGTCTATCGACCCTTCCTTGATTCTCTCCACTGCATCTTCTATATTCATCGTCGCTGTGTACCATCCAACTCGCGCCATTCGATTCCGGTGACCCATGGTCAAACTCGTCGCATTGTATAACACTCCGCAGGATATCGAAAGCTTCGAACGCCACTACTTCGAAGTCCATACCCCTCTCGTCAGGAAGCAACCCGGGCTCCGAAAGCTGGAGATTTCCAGGATTACCGGGGCCCCGATCGGAGAACCGAAGCAGCGGTTGATGGCGGAAATGTACTTCGACAGCCAGGAATCGATGCAGCGATCGATTGCAAGCCCCGAGGGGAAAGCGGCTGCGCGCGACCTGATGGAGTTCGCCGGAAAACTCGTGACGATGTTCTACGCGGAAGTGAAGGAAGACTGAGGAGCAGCAGACGTTGCACCAAAACTCAAGCACGAAATGACACGCAAGAGCCAATTTCCAAAAAGAGAACTCTCAGACGGTCGTAGTTGTGTCACTAATTTGGACATTGCTCCTTTCGTTTCTGTTTGTGATTTGGATTTTGTCTCCTTGAATTTCTTCATCCATCCCATTTAATTTCTACAAATGTCCCGCAAGTATTCCGGCCTTCCCTCCAAGGAGTTTCGTTTCAAAAACATCCTGTATGACAAGAAGAACTGGGTCGCAACGGTCACGATCAACAGACCCGAAGTTCTCAACTGCCTTAACCTCGAGACCCTCCGTGAACTCGGAGCGGCATTTGAAGACGCCGCATGGGATGACCGGGTGGGGGTTGTCGTCCTGACCGGGGCGGGTTCCCGGGCGTTCTGCACGGGAGCGGATCTGACCGAATGGAAGGATGATTTCCTCACTCGCCCGAACGATTTTTACAAATGGATGGGCGTTTTCATCGAGACGTTCGAGCGTCTTCGAACGATCGGAAAGCCGACGGTGGCACGACTGAACGGAATGGTCGTCGGAGGCGGGAATGAGCTGCAGATGTCGTGCGACCTGGCAATCGCCGCAAATGATGTCTACATCCGGCACGTTGGAACCGAACACGGCAGTGTTCCCGCGGCCGGAGCGAGTCAATGGCTTCCCATTATTGTCGGGGACAGGCGCGCCCGCGAGATTTTGTTCTTATGCGAGAAGATTCCGGCGCAAAAAGCGCTTGAGTGGGGACTCGTGAACGAGGTGGTACCGCGGGCGATTCTGGACATGGCCGTCGACCGGATGTGCCGGAAGCTTCTGAAAAAACTTCCGGAGTGCACACGCTACACAAAGCAACAGCTCAACTTCTGGAGAGACCTTTCGTGGGGAATGACCATCGGCCACGCTCGCGATTGGCTCACGGTGCACACCTCGGCCCCCGAAATTATCGAAGGGATCAGAGCGTTCAACGAGAAAAGGCCGGTCAATTATGAGAAGATACGAAAGGAGATGGGCGTAGAAAGAAAAATGGAAAAAGGAAAAAGGAAGAAAGGTACTGGAAGGGGGAAAAGATAGCGGACAGCGCTTGCCCGCCACAAGAAGGATCACGGCGCGCAGGCGTCCCGATAAAGAGCATCGGGACTCGCAATGACGTTCACGACTTACGCAACCACTGCTCATCCAGTTACCAAATCGAAAATCACTAAATCACCAAAATCTCCATGTCATTCCTGCTCCTCTCCCGTGAGTCCGGCGTCGCTGTCGTCCAATTCAACCGTCCCGAGGTACTCAACGCCCTCAATATGAAGCTCATGGCTGAGCTCGTCGATTCGCTGGAGGCGCTCGACAAGGATGATGAGATTCGATGTATTGTGCTGACAGGAAACGAGAAGGCCTTCGCCGCAGGAGCAGACATCAAGGAAATGGCGGATGCATCCGCCGTGGAAATGGTGAAGCGCGACCAGTTTGCCCGATGGGATAGAATCAGGAAAATCAAAAAACCGATCATAGCGGCTGTGAGTGGTTTCGCCCTTGGTGGGGGATGTGAATTGATGATGACGTGCGATATCGTGATCGCGTCGGAAACCGCAAAAATCGGCCAGCCGGAAATCAACATTGGTGTGATGCCGGGAGCGGGCGGAACGCAACGGCTCACGCGTGCCGTCGGCAAGGTAAAGGCAATGGAAATGGTGTTGACGGGCTCGACGGTTTCCGCGGACGAGGCGCTTCGCTGGGGGCTCGTCAACAAGGTCGTCCCCGTCGAGTCGTATCTGCAAGAAGCAAAAAACCTCGCGCGGGAGATCGCCTCGAAGCCCCCTGTGGCCGTCCGACTCGCGAAGGAAGCCATCCTCAAATCATTCGACACGACCGTCGAAGGCGGCCTCGAGTTCGAACGGAAGAGCTTTTACCTGCTTTTCGCGAGCGAAGACCAGAAGGAGGGAATGAAGGCATTCATGGA
>DATJYV010000193.1:0-3240 GCA_035499415.1 Bacteroidota bacterium | reverse complement strand
TCCACGTAAATGTGGGCAGCGTCGTGGGAACGCTGGCGCCGGGTTGGGGGTCGATGAGCGTCACCGCAAACTCGTTCGTGTTGCTGGCGCGGACGTTGATGATTTTTGTAAACTGCCCCAGGGGCCTTGCGGCTGGTTGTGCGCTTGGAAAGAACGGTTCAGCATACGCGTACAAGTCGATTTCATAAATCCCCACCGGAGCCGTCGGCTGTCCCGAGTTGGTCACCGCATCCAGCAAAGCTTGCTTCCCCGGACCTTCAGTATAGGCGCTCACCTGAATCACCCCCGTCGAGCCGCGTGCGAGGTCGCCGGAGCTGATCGTGAGTACGCCATTCAGCGTAAAAGGACGGGTCACGACCTGCGCAACCTGTTGTTTGCTTCCGCCGCGCAAGGTCACATATGCATCGGCCACGAGATAGATAGAGAGGCTGGAAGCAGTCGTCTGAAGAGTGCCTGAAAAATCAGGGATCGAGCTTTTCAGGGTTTGCGTCGTGACGTCGACGTAGTCGGTCAGATAGATGACGTCGTACGCAAACGACGGGAGAGAAAACTGAACCGTCTGTGCTTGTGCGCGGAACAGAGACGCGCCAAGCAGGAGGATCATCAACGACCCGCCCCGTAACCAGGTTCTTGCACGCTTCGCAATCATGTGATTATCCTCCAAAAGGATGGTGAATATTCGATACCCAAATTACCGGCGGGGAGCTTGATTCACGGTGATAAATGTCACACATCCCCCTCAGAAGCTCGCGATGTCATTATAGATAACGAAGGCCATAAAGACAAGGAGCAGAAAGACTCCGGCCTGTTGTATCGCAAGCTTTACTTTATGGGGGATTTCCCGTTTGAATAACGCCTCATAGGTGAGGAACAGAAGATGCCCTCCGTCGAGCGCGGGGAAGGGGAGAATGTTGAGCAGGGCGAGACTCATGCTCAGCAGTCCCATGAAGCCGAGGAAGCTCGCAGCGCCCCCCTCGGCAGACCGGTTGGCCATTTGTGCGATCTTGATCGGTCCCCCGACCGATTTTGCGATGGACGTTTTGCCGGTCGCGATCTGGTGGAGGTTTGCGACGAACATCGTCGTCGTAATCCAGGCCTCGCCGAAGCTGACCGGCAGGGCCTCGAACATGGAGTATTGGATGTGCAGCGTCGGACCGACGTAGACGGCCCCCAGGCCGACACCGATGCGCCCTTCCGCCGTCGGCGTGACGCGTGCGCTCATCTCATCCATCCCGCGCTTCCAGCGAAGGCGTATCTCCTTTTCCGCGTTTGCATGAATGACCGCGGGTAGCTCCGCGTAGCTCACGGGCCGGTCGTTGACGGCAACGACCGTGTCTCCCGCCATCAAGCCGATTTTCTGGGCGGGCTTTCCCGATTCAACATTCGCGATGACCGCAATCAGGCCGGAGGGATAAATTCCAAACCGGTCTTCGGTAAAATCCGGTATAAGCGAACGGGGCACGGTCAACGAGATCGCGTCGGCGCCGCGCCTGACATCGAGCACCAGGTCGCGGCCGATATTTTCTGCGTAGACGGCGCTCTCGATGTCTTCCCAGTATCTCACGGGCTGTTTGTTCACCGCGAGAACGAGGTCTCCCCGGCGCAACCCCGCCTTTTCCGCGGCGCTGCCGGCCGTGACGTAACCCACCTCGGTTACCGGCCGGACGAGGCGTCCTTCATGATATGTGATACCCCAGAATATTCCGACGGCGAGAAGGACGTTCATGACAACGCCGGCAGAGATGACCACCATGCGTTGCCACATCGGCTTGGAACGGAACTCCCACGGTTGCGGTTCGGCGGAAACAAATTCCGTGTCGAAACTCTCATCCACCATCCCCGCGATTTTGACATACCCTCCAACGGGAATCCAGGAAACGCAGTAATCCGTCTCCCCGATCTTCTTGCCAAACGCCCGCGGGGGAAATCCGATGCTGAACCTGTCCACGCGCATGCCGAAAATTTTCGCGGCGAGGAAGTGCCCAAACTCATGAATGAACACGAGTACGCCGATGCTGAGGGCGAAATAAAATACGGTGCTTACGATCTCCATCTTCTCTCCATTACTCCGTGTTCAGGAAACCCGCCCGGCATTCACAGCAAGCCGAGCGCGTATGACCGGGATGCGCGGTCGGCATCCATGACGTCTTCGATTGCCGAAACGCTCCGCCGGGCTTCGTGAGTCAACGTCCGCTCGATGACCTCCGGTATTTTCTGGAACGAGATGGTTCGTTTCAGGAAGGCGTCGACCGCGACTTCGTTTGCCGCGTTCAGAGTTGCCGGCGCCGTCCCGCCCTCCGAGAGCGCGTCCTCGGCCAGCTGGAGGCATCGAAATTTTTTCCGGTCCGGTTCGAAAAACGTCATCGACTGCAGCCGCGGGAAGTCGATCCGTGCGCCGTTCAACGGGAGACGGTCCGGGTACGTCAGCGCGTACTGAATCGGAATTTTCATGTCGGGGAGGCCGAGCTGGGCTTTGACCGAGCCGTCGATGAATTCCACCATGGAGTGGATGATCGATTGGGGGTGGATCACGACGTCGATCTTCCCGGGGGGCAGCCCGAAGAGCCAGTGCGCCTCCACCACTTCAAGACCCTTGTTCATGAGCGTCGCGGAGTCGATGGTGATCTTGCTCCCCATCTTCCAGTTGGGATGGTTCAATGCTTGTTCGACCGTCAGAGCGTGGAATGTTGTCGCCGGCGTATTGAGGAACGGCCCTCCGGAGGCCGTCAGGATGAGCTTCGCGATTCTGGAACGGTCTTCGCCGGCAATGCACTGAAGGATGGCGCTGTGCTCACTGTCGACCGGGACGAGCGCCACGCCGTACTCGCGCGCAAGTCCGGTAACCAGCTCTCCGGCCGCAACCAGCGTTTCTTTGTTTGCGAGCGCGACGCTCTTCCGGTGACGGATGGCTTCGAGTGTCGGGCCCAGCCCGGCAAATCCCACAAGCGCGCTGATGATGATGTCGACATCGTCCCGCCGCACGACCTCCAGCAAACCGGCATTCCCCGAGAGCACTTCGACTCCCTGCGCGCGCCGGCCAAACTCGGAGCTGTACGCCGGGTCCAATATCACGACACCCTTCGGATGAAACTGATCGACCTGCCGGTTGAGCAGGTCGATGTTACGGTTCGTCGTGAGATACGTGACCGTGAAACGGTCGCGCAGCTTGTCAAGTACTTGGAGGCTGTTCTGACCGATTGATCCGGTCGCGCCCAGGATTGCAACGTTCTTCACTCATGA
>DATJYV010000192.1:0-6823 GCA_035499415.1 Bacteroidota bacterium | reverse complement strand
TCGTCCAGCGAAATAACGACCACGGCCTGGCTCTCGATATTCTTGAACAGCTTTTTCACGCGGTGAATCGTATCGTACGTGACAATATTGTAATCCTCTATTTTCATGTGAACATCCGTATTGTCCAGCACATACACACCGTCAGCATCCGGATAGTCTTCCTGGCCCGGCATTCGCGCGAGATCCAGATTGATCTGGAGTGTGGCGAGGTCAACGAAACTCGACCCACTGCACGAGAGAAATGCGCATGCGGCCAAAAGAGCCCCGCAGAGCAAAACAATAAGCCTCATGATGGTCCCCCTTTTAATGTCATGACTGGGCTTTGCTACCGAGCTTGAAGTGACCGTGACACATCATGCGAATTCGTGACCGCCGACTATGACGGCCGCCGAGAAACGATCATGAATAGCTCATGATTGATGGACTCGTGATCGTCCTTGTCTCTCAATGACGGACGATCGGGCGTCTCATCCGACAGTAATTCAATTGATAAGACCCGGCCGGAAGGTCAACTTTCAGAGATATCCACAATATCGGATTCATCTTGTTGCAGATCCCAGCAGGGGCTGGACCTCCGCTTCAGCCCTTCGGTCTGCGCCAAATGCCCCTTTTCTTGAGTCTTATGGGCAGAAGATAATGATTTTTGCTCTATATATATAGAGGCCGGGGATCTGAATGAATACCCGCCATTCCGGCGAAGGAGAGCAAGAAGCGAACCGGAGGTCGAACGACTCCGAGCGGAGGAACAAGTGCGAGAGTATGGAGACAATCACGGCTTTCGCAGCTCCCATCCGGTGAACTACTAGACACCAGTGGCCTCTTCTACCGACATAATGATGCCTTTCGCTTGAACGGTTTGATGTTCACAAGAATTCTGCGCCTCGACTCTTCAATCGCGGGCCCATGGAGTTCGCTTTTGTGTCCGTTCACTTTTGAAAACTTCAAATTTCCTCGTATATTTGCTCTTCCGAATGAAAAAACTGCCCTCCAAGTTGCCCGAGTGGTGGAATTGGCAGACACGCACGGTTCAGGGCCGTGTGGCCGCAAGGCCATAGGAGTTCAAGTCTCCTCTCGGGCACTTTCGTCGAGAGAGAACTCCGTCATTGGTTGGGGGTCTCCACAAGAAGAGAGAGCAGACGACAAACGGCGGGGCGACCTCCATCACTTGGAAAACCACTAAACCCATTCCTTCCTTAATCCGATGCAAAACCTAAGAATCGATACCGGCGACACAGCGTGGCTCCTTGTCTGCACCGCGCTTGTGATGTTGATGACTCCGGGGCTTGCCCTTTTTTACGGCGGCATGGTGCGCCGGAAAAACGTTTTAAGTACGATTCTCCAGAGTTTTATTGCGCTCGGAGTCATATCCGTGCAGTGGGTCGTCTACGGTTACAGTCTTGCGTTTGGACCCGACGTCAGACATTTCATCGGTAATCTGGATTGGTCGTTCCTCAACACCGTCGGCCTCAATCCGAATCCCGACTATGCGGCCACGGTCCCCCATCAGGCGTTCATGGCATTCCAGCTGATGTTCGCCGTCATCACACCGGCGCTCATCACCGGTGCGTTTGCGGAGCGGTTTAAGTTCGGAGCGTATGTTCTCCTTCTTCTTCTTTGGTCCACATTTGTCTACGACCCGATCGCGCACTGGGTCTGGGGGGTTGGAGGATGGATCCATAATCTCGGCGCGCTCGATTTCGCCGGAGGTCTGGTCGTTCATCTCAGTTCGGGCGTTGCGGCCCTGGCCGCGGCATTGGTCGTCGGACGGCGAAAAGGATACGGGCATGATATCATGCCTCCCCATAATCTGACGATGACGTTGCTGGGGGCGGGGATTCTCTGGTTTGGATGGTTTGGATTCAACGCGGGAAGCGCGCTCGCTTCCGGGGCGCTCGCCACTTCCGCCTTCGTTGCAACCCACCTCGCGGCGGCCGCCGCCACGCTCTCGTGGGTGGTTGTGGAGTGGATCGACCGTAAGAAGCCGACGCTGTTGGGCGCGGCATCCGGCTGTGTCGCCGGACTCGTCGCAATCACGCCCGCGTCGGGATTCGTCGGACCTGTCTCGGCCCTTGCAATCGGAATTGTCGCAGGCGCGCTCTGCTTCTACGGTGTGCAGATCAAGAATAAATTCGGCTACGATGACTCGCTGGACGTCGTGGGCGTGCATGGAGTTGGGGGTGCATTTGGTGCCTTGGCCACAGGAATTTTTGCCTCGAAGCTCATCAACAGCTCCGGGGCTGACGGCCTCATCTTTGGAAACGCATCGCTGGTTGGAATTCAGGCGCTCAGTGTCGTCGCGGCGGCAGGCTATTCGTTTGTGGTGAGCTGGATCATCCTCACAATTCTTGACCGGACAATCGGACTCCGGGTTTCAACGGAAGAAGAGGTGGAGGGGTTGGACTTGAGCCAGCACGGCGAGAGCGGATACACGTTTTAGCTTTCAGCGGTCAGCTTTCAGCGATCGGCAATCGGGGCGCTGATACATTCGCCCCGCATTTAATCTGCCAGACCTTTCTTCCCGGCCGCAACAGCATTCACATCGGCGGCCGTGGATTTTTCCCTCCTTGAATCGAATTGACAGGGGTTCAGTGTTCAGAAGGGACTTCGAGAAATTTTCTTAGAAACTCCACCGTCCGCGGCCATGCCTTCTGCGTCGCCCGAAGATTTGCCCCATCCCTTCCGGTCTGTGCTCTCAGGAAACCGTGTCCGGCACCGTCGTAGATCTCAACCTCGAAGCTCTTTCCCAGACGGTTCATCTCTTTTTGAGCCCCCGGCACCGTCGCATCAACACGCGCGTCGTCCCCTCCATAGAGGCCGAGTACCGGCGCTTTGACCGCCGAAAGCATGGCCGAATCGGGCGATACTCCGTAATATACAACCGCGGCCTTCAATTCAGGCTGAACGACGGCATAGCTGAAACTCCTGCCGCCGCCCCAGCAGAACCCCACGGTCCCTACCATCCCGCTCGCCGACGGAAATTTCATCGCCGCGGCGCGAACTGCGTTCAAGCGCTTGTATGTTTCTTCCGGTGTGACCTTGCCGACTAGCCTGACGACGGCATCTCTGCTTCCCGCCTCCGCAGAACCGCCGCCGTTGGGTCCAAACCCGGAGATCAGGTCGGGCACGACGGCGATAAATCCTTCCCTCGCAAGCTGGTCACCAAGAGCGCGGACCCAGTCGCTTAAGCCGAAGATTTCGTGAATCACGAGAACAACCGGCGCCTTCGTTTTGCGTTCCGGATAAACGACCCACGTGTGTATCGGGGTTGCAGAGCCCTCGAGCGGGACATCGAAGTACTCCCCATGTCGCGGTGAATTATTGAGGGCCGACGTCGCCCACCCCTCCGACGCAGGAAGATTCTCGTCACGCGTTGAATCTCCCCGGATCGCCGTTTGTGCCGGGCTCATCTCCTGCATACCGTGCTCGTGTTCCTGTCCGCGCGCGGTTTCCACACACCGGCTCGCTGCCGCACATAAGATGAGCACAACCAACCTTCTCATACCGTCCTCCTTTCCGTTCCGTCAATCCATTCGACGCATTGGAAGCATGTAATCAGAAAAGCGAAGATATTATTCGTCCTGATTTTGTTTCGATGACAAGAAGCGTAACGCGCTGGGCGGGAACGGTGAACTGCACCTTTTGCCCGGAGCTACTGAGTGTCACTGCAATCTCAGCAGGAGTGTCCGACTCCGAAATTCCGACCAGCAATAAAAAATCTTGAAAGACGACCGGCAGTACGGTAACGGGTGCGCGTCCGCCGTCAAATGAGAGAGGGAATGATAACGCCGAGGTTCGTGCCGCATATTTGTAGAGCGCAGCGGTGGAAGCGGGGTCATCGGACGCCTCCACCGGCACCATCGACCATACAATCATCCCTTTTCCCCGACTGACCGTGCGGACATTCGCTCTCCCGTCCTGAAGGTCGACCGCCTTCTCGACGCGTTGACCTTTCAGATTCCAGAACTGCGCTTCAACGACGCTGTCTTCAACGCCGATCCGCTCAATTTCGGCCACGGGTTTCCGTCCGAATCTCGACCCGGTAAAAGGAGCTTCTTCAATCGACGTCCCGATGTCGTATTGATCCACCGGTCCGCTCACGACGAGGATTGCGCCGGCCTCGACGAGCCGCAGAAGACTCGTCCACGCCTCCGACGCAAGAAGATTGGGGTACGGCAGGAGGATCAAACGGTATGGAGTTCGAATGGAATCGAGTTCATGGTCGGAAACGGCGTCGGGAACGAGACTGAACTCCTCTGCCAGGACCCGGACACATCGTTGGGTGGCCGCGGTCGCCTCGTTGCGGGGCGAGAACATGTGAAGGTGAGGAATGACGAGAAGCACTTCCGACGATTGGCGGTTTACCATTCTGGCGGCGTTCTCACGTATGAAACGGGCGAACCGGCGGACTGAGTCATACTCGGGCTTCACGCTTCCATCCGCTCGTATCAATCCAATCGCTGCCTCGTTGTCCGACTTCATGAACGGATTTGTGTTCCAGATCCACTCGATAAACCCTGCGGAACCTGTCCCATACGCTATTGCCATTTTCCGCTCAAGAAGATTCCGGACTTCCTCTTCGTTGCGCAGTGCGCTTCCGTCCGACCGCTCGTAAAACATCACGCCCGTTTCTTCGACAAGGTTGGCCTTTCCGGGAACTTTGGTGATTGCGCAATCCCAGATCAGGTCGTCGTTCAACCACCAATTGTGGACGGAGGTGAAGTCAACCACACCGCCAAAGAATTGATTGTTGGGAGAATCATTCGTGCCCGCTTCGTCCTGGCCGACGGTGACGAGTTGGGCTGATCGAGCGCTCTCGGAAATCGTTCTTTGCATCTCTTTCACCCACCGGCGGAACATCTCCTGGGCGAAGAGCCGATATTCAATCGCCTTCTTCGGGCGTCGAGTATCACCGATATTGACTTCTTCGAAATCTTCGGGCGCAGGCAGTCCCGGGTTATCGTCTTCACCAAGCCCGAATCGTTCGCGCAAGGCGTTGGCGCGTTCGGTGGAATCGACGTTGGCAATTTGCTTGCTGACCCAGTCGGCCCATGCCTGGGACTCAAATCGGTCGTAGTTCGGCCTGCAACTCCAGAGGTGGCCGGGATTGCAGAACGAGGGCTCGTTGATCAGGTCCCACATAACATCATTCATTTTCCGGTACCGGGTGACGATCGAAGAAATGAATTCCTTTTGCGCGGACTGCGAACGCGGGTCCAGGTATGCGTTTGCCCCGCCCCACGATTCCGGAATGAATGCGAAGAAGGTAAAGAGAACCGGGATATTGTATTTACGCGCCGTCATCAGAAATGCGTCGATGCTCCGCAGGGCTGCGATATTTGGTTCACCCGGATCCGGCATAATGTTCCTCCACCCCGTCCAAATGCCCGTCCGAACCATATTTATTCCAGAATCCTTCATGGACCGGAAATCATCATCCCAGCGGGCAGGGTTCGGTTCGAGCAGGAATTTCCTGTGAACGTCCGAACCCATATACGTCGACCCGGTTATGGGGTACGGTTCTCCGTTGCAACGGAGGTATGTTGAGTCGGCCGTGTAGGACTTCCCTCCTTCCAGCAACGTCGGGTCTCGTATCCAAAAGCCCGTCGTACACATGAGGCGTGTGTTCCCCGCAGGCGGGGAGGATGAGAGACGCTGAAGAGCCCTGACGCGATACAGACCCGGTGCGAGCGGCTTGGGAAACGACGGCGAAATGTAAGCCGTCATAAACGCATCAGCGCCGGCGATCTTGCCGGTACCTTCTCCGGCCGGATTGCCCTGGCCGTCCACGATTTCGAGCTGGCACTCATCGTTGACAAATTCGCCGAGATTGCCACCGGGCCTGCGCAACTCGACGAAAATCTGAGGAGCTTCGCCCGCTTCATACGAAGCCATGACCGGTCGTGCATGAAAATCGACGGCCCCGTGAATCGCTCTGTGAGCGAGAGCGCGAATTGCCGCCGATGTCATCAAGCCCTCCGCGGTGACAAATATCCACCTTCCCCCCGCGAATTCTCCGAGCATCCGGTCTATTTCGACAACGGGAGCGGCGATTTTTAATCCATCACTCGACACGAGCCAGAGTAACGGCCGCACGATCGCGTCGCGCGTACCGGCGGAGCCATCTTCCTGCGGAAAGTCTTTGTTGGCGGTAAGCCGGTAGTACATCGTGCGTGTCGACCGGCAGCTAAAGTCCTTTTCAATGTTGATGTCGGGAATTTCCGGATTTGGCTGAACGTTCGCCCCTTCGCCGACAGGGACCACGAAACTTTGGGTGATTCCGAGGGACTTATGAAATACGGTTTCTGGCCGCTCCGGCTGCCAGTTCCCGCCATGCTCGGACACGGGCACTCCCAGCGGTGTACCACCGAGGTTTATCCAATTGCCGCCGGCCCGGAGGTACCGAAAGAGTGCGCTCATGCCGTGCCGGGGAAATGCCGATCCGTGAGCGGTGATAAAAAGGTCGACGGCTGACGGGTCGAGCGTCTTCTCTATCTCATGA
The DNA here is from genome assembly GCA_035499415.1 of Bacteroidota bacterium. Taxonomy (GTDB): domain Bacteria; phylum Bacteroidota; class Ignavibacteria; order UBA10030; family UBA10030; genus DATJYV01. Next base: position 324 of record DATJYV010000192.1, on the reverse strand, counting down.
GCAGAGATAACACGGGTATCAAACTCGTCGAATGTGGACTGAAAGCTCGAGCGGTCGAGCTGGACATTTTCCACGGAGGGAAAGTGAGGGTCGGAAAATGCGAGAATGCGCCCCTTGGCGCGGCGTGATTTTTGAAGGCCGGAATGTGAATATGCGAAAATCGGGGTGGTCGCAACGAGGCAGGCGCCGGCGATTGTTTTTACAAACTCGCGACGCGACGATTTCATCGGCCTTACGCTATGAGCAGACTTTGCGCCCCCGGCCGCGCGACGGGCGGCGAGGGAGGATGAACGAAGTGTCGAGGCGGGGACAACGCACTCTCGA
>DATJYV010000191.1:0-8246 GCA_035499415.1 Bacteroidota bacterium | reverse complement strand
TCCTGAACGATGCGGAGATTCTTGATTGGCCTCCTTCAACGCTGGACCAGCAGCGCAATTGGATCGGAAAATCCGAAGGAGCCGAGATTTTGTTCTCCTTGAAAGATGGGGGACAAACGATTCGTGTATTTACGACCCGCCCCGATACGCTGTTTGGGGCGACCTTCATGGTCCTTGCGCCGGAGCATCCGCTGGTCGATATGATCACGACGCCGCAAAATCGAACGATTGTGGAGGCCTATCGCGCCCGGGCCGTGAAGAAGAGTGAAATGGAACGGGGCACCGACAAAGCAAAGTCCGGAGTCGCGACGGGGGCGTTCGTCGTCAACCCGGCCTCCGGAAAATCAATTCCCGTCTGGATCGCAGATTATGTCATCATGACGTATGGCACGGGGGCGATCATGGCCGTTCCGGGCCATGACGAACGCGACCATGCATTTGCGACGACGTTCCATCTGGAAATAGCGAAAGTAGTCGATTCCGGGACGGACGATGCCTGCTATGAGGGTGAAGGCATCGCTGTGAATTCGCGGAACAACGAGGTGTCGCTCGACGGACTCAAGACCGGCGATGCGAAAAGAACGATCATCGCATGGATGGAACGAAAGGGGATTGGGAGAGGGACGGTTCAGTTTAAGATGCGAGATTGGGTTTTCTCGCGGCAGCGCTATTGGGGCGAACCGATTCCGGTCATTCATCTCGAGGACGGCACCATGAGCCCGGTGCGGGAAACCGAGCTGCCTCTCCAGCTTCCGGAGCTCGAGAAGTTTCAGCCCAGCGGAACAACGGAATCACCGCTCGCGCTCGCCTCGGGGTGGGTGAACACGGTGGACCCGGAAACGAAATTGAAGGGGAGACGCGAGACGAACACGATGCCGCAGTGGGCCGGTTCCTGCTGGTATTATCTTCGCTATCTCGACCCGGCCAATCAAAAGGAATTCTGCTCGAAGAGCAACGAGGAAAATTGGATGCCCGTGTCGTTGTATGTCGGCGGGTCCGAGCACGCCGTCCTGCATCTGATGTACTCCCGCTTCTGGCACAAAGTGTTGTTCGACCTCGGCTATGTATCGTCGACCGAACCGTTTCTGAAGCTGCGGCACCAGGGGATCATTCTCGGCGAAGATTCGAGGAAAATGTCGAAAGCGCGCGGAAACGTTGCGAACCCGGACGACGTCGTCCGCGAGTACGGAGCCGATGCCATGCGGATGTTCGAGATGTTCATGGGTCCGCTGGAAGATATGAAGCCGTGGAGCACGAAGGGGGTGGAAGGGATATCCCGGTTTCTCGGTCGGGTCTGGAGGTTGTATGTGGGAGAGGATGACCGGTTGGATGCGGCGCTTGTCGACATCCCCCCCTCGGATGCGTTCGAGCGTGCATATCACCGGACGGTGAAAAAAGTTGGAGAGGATATCGAGGCCCTCCGCTTCAACACTGCGATTTCGCAGATGATGATATTCGTGAACGACGCAACGAAGCTGGAGAAGAGGCCGAGACGCCTGCTGGAACAGTTCGTCCTCCTCCTGAGTCCGTTCGCGCCCCATCTCTCGGAGGAATTATGGGAGCGACTTGGACACGGCGAGAGTCTGGCGTACGAATCGTGGCCGTCGTATGACCCCGCTAAAACCGTCGAAGACCTGGTGGAAGTGGTGATCCAGATAAACGGGAAAATTCGCTCGAGGATCCAGGTGGCCCGGGACACGGCGGAGTCGACACTCGAGCAGTTAGCCGGGAACGATGAGACGATTCGACGATACCTGGATGGAAAAAATGCGGCGAAAACCGTCGTGGTGAAGAATCGGCTCGTGAATTTCGTCGTCCCTGTTTGAGGTCCGCCGCCGTTGAATTCGCTGAGCGTCGTCGTGATCACGTACAACGAAGAGCGCAACATCGGCCGATGCCTCGATTCGGTCAAAGGCATCGCGGACGAGATTGTGGTGATTGATTCATTTTCCACCGACCGCACCCGGGAGGTCTGTGCCGGGTTCGGCGCCCGGTTCATCGAACATCAGTTTGCCGGGCACATCGAGCAAAAGAACTTTGCGGTCGGACAGGCGGCGTTTCATCACATCCTGTCGCTCGACGCGGACGAGGCGCTGTCGGAGCGGCTCCGCGATTCCATCCTCCGGACGAAAGAGGAATGGACATTCCGTGCATACAGGATGAACCGGATGACGAGCTACTGCGGAACGTGGATACGGCATGGAGCATGGTACCCCGACCGCAAAATCCGTCTCTTCGATTCGCGGGCGGGAGCCTGGAGCGGCCGGAATCCGCACGACCGATTTCAGCTCACCGACGCCGGCGCGCGCATCGGCAACCTTGCCGGCGACATTCTCCACTACAGCTACGCAAGCATCAGCGACCATGTGCGCCAGGTGGATTACTTCACTGGAATCTCGGCAAACGAACTGTTCACCAGGGGAAAAAGCGCCGGGCTTGCCCATCTGCTTTTCGCCCCCCCCATTCGATTTCTTCGCGATTATTTTTACAAACGCGGTTTCCTTGACGGCTTCTATGGATTTGTCATTGCCATGATCTCCGCCCACTCCGTGTTCATCAAATACGTCAAGCTCCACGAGCTCAGGAAGACCAAAGGAATTCCGGAATGACGCAGGACGAGAAAAACGCGGCGCTCTTCATGAGCCTCGTAGCGATGTTCCAGGCGGCATGTATGCAGCATCTTGGAAAGGTCAAGAATCCTGCGACGGATGCGATCGAGCGGGATCTGGAGCAGGCCCAGCTTACGATCGACATTCTGGACATGCTCGCGGCGCGAACAAAACGGAACCTCTCGCCTGCCGAGGAAAAGATGCTGGGAGAAGTGATCCGGGAGTTGAAGTTGAACTTCGTCGACGAAAGTGCGAAAAAACCGGCCGATGAAGGGAAGAAGGACCCGGCTCCATGAAATTCGGCATCGCGGGGAATATCGAAAAGAAAGGACTTCCGGCGGCGCTTGATGCGCTTCTGCGCAAATTCCGATCCAGCGGGACCCCCTTTGTCCTGGATGCCAATCTTGCAAAAGGCATCCGGAAGCATCATTCCGCCCTCGTTCGGCATGCGCCGACGGTTGCCGAATCACGGCTGGCCGGGTCGTGCGAGATTCTGATCTCCCTCGGCGGGGATGGCACCATGCTCCGGCTGGCGCGGCTTGTCGGGTCGACCGGCACGCCGATCCTCGGCGTCAACCTCGGCAAACTCGGTTTTCTTGCTGAAGTATCGCCGGCCGATATCGAGCCGTGCCTGGATGAGATTTTGCGGGGGGATTATCGCGTCGAGGACCGGATGCTGCTGGAAATTCAGTCACCGGCGATGAAACGCTCATCGTTTGCCCTCAACGATGTCGTCGTGGACCTTGCAGGTTCGGCGAGGATGATTGATATCGAAACGCACGTCGATGACCAGATTCTTGCCACATTCACGGGCGATGGCATCATCGTCTCCACTCCGACCGGGTCGACCGGATACGCACTCTCGAACGGCGGGCCGATCGTGACCCCGAACAGTAAAACGATTCTCATCAGTCCAATCTGTCCCCACACGCTGACGGCACGCCCTGTCCTCGTGGCCGACTCATCCGTCATCCTCCTGCAGGTGCATCATGCGCCGGCCAAAGTCCACGTAACGGTCGACGGCCAGCCGGAACAATTTTTCACCTCACCGGTTCGGTTTTCGATCCGAAAGGCCGGCCATACGACACGGCTCGTCAAGCGAATGAATACGGGCTATTATCAGGTGCTGCGGGAGAAATTGCGCTGGGGAACAGATGTGCGGTCGAAGCGATAGCTCAGTTATTCTGCGCTCCCTCGTTGATCCACTTCTTTATCCCGTTAAGTTGATTGGTGTTGATCGGCTGTGACGGGGGCATGACTGGCGGGATCCTCCCGTCCAGGCGCTCGATCAACAGGCTGCTGTTTGCCTCCCGTGGCACGACAAGTGCGGGTTGATGGTTGATGAGGTTGGACCACGACGGGCGTTCGAGGTCGAGTCCGGCATCGTCCACCTGGGAATCGTGGCATCCCGGCACGCACGACTGTTGAAAAAGGACATCAACCTGATTCGAGTAACTGATGTTTGAGTCGGGGAAGACGACATTCGAGACGCCGGGTTCTGTGACCGTGTCCTTGCAGGAGAGCCAGAAGACGGCAGACAACATCCCCATCACCATGACCGCTCTTCTTACCATCCTCATCGTCCCGCTCCTTTCGCCGAACCGTACGACTCGTCCACCCGTCCAATCGCTTGAATAAAAATAGCCAAAACAGATTTCAGCTGCAATTCGTGTCCACAACCACACCCGACCGCATTGACTTTCCCTCCATCCTTCAATATATTGTCGGTCAGAGGGCCGTTAGCTCAGCTGGGAGAGCGCCACAATGGCATTGTGGAGGTCAGCGGTTCGATCCCGCTACGGTCCACAACGCCGGATGTTGAGACCAAAGGACAATCGAACGGGTTGTCCTTTTTTATTCCCGTACGCATGATCGCCACACGTATCGCCCTTGCTTCACCGGACCAACTTTCCATCGACTGGGACGACGGCCACAAGAGCGTCATCTCTCTCAAGTCGTTGCGTGACCGGTGTCCTTGCGCGAGTTGCAGAGGGGAGACGGTGCTCCTGCGAACCTACACGCCTGCGCCGCAGCCGGACTTGCCCGGCAAATATTCGTTGAAGAGCGCGGAGCAAGTCGGTTATTATGCCCTCCAGCTCCGTTGGGGAGACGGGCACGAAACGGGCATCTATACGTGGGAGCTTCTCCGGTCTCTGTGCGAGTGCCCCGACTGCCTCTCGCTCCGGCCGCCAACCGGCCTCCGTTGATAATACCTCCATTTTCCCGTACGTTGATGCCATGAGCCCCCTTGCCATATCTATCCGGCTCCTGAGGTATTTTCTTGCCTACAAGTGGCGAATCCTGGCAGGTCTGGTCTCCGTCGCCGTCATGAGTCTGTCGGATGCCGCGTCGGCATTCCTTATCGCGCGCCTCTTCGACGTGCTGCAGACCCTCAGCCAGCAGGTGCGGGCCGGACAGGAAATCCTTGTCCAGGTGCCATTCAAGATCTTCGACCGAATCGTCACCAGCTTTACCATCCACGGCCGTAGCGAGAGCTTCCACATTATATTCATCTTCGCCGTTGCCGCAACCGCTGTCATCATCGTCAAGGTCGTGTTCGTCTACGCGCGCGAATACGTCATGAGCTCGGTCCAGCAGAAGATCCTCATGCGGTTCCGCGTCGAGCTCTTCGACAAAGTCGTGATGCTGCCGGTCCGGTATTTCGACGTCAACAAGACTGGCGCGATGATGTCGCGCATCACGAACGATGTCAACAACCTCGAGCAATCGCTTACCCTGCTGATTGAGATATCCCAAAACGTCGTTTACTCGGTGATCTTTGCGACAGCCCTTTTCTGGACAAATTGGAAGCTGACGATCGTCACGCTCGTCATCTTCTCCCTGTCCGGTGCGATATCGAGAAAATTCGGCGACCGCATTCGCGCCTTCAGCCGCGACCTGACCAATACGGTTGCCGAAATCACCTCTTTTCTCCAGGAAAAAATATCGTCGATACGAACGGTCAAGTCGTACAATCAGGAAGAGTATGAACGGTCGGCGTTTCGCCGGAGGGTTGAATCAAACTACCACTACTCGATGAAGATTGTCCGGGTTGTCGCTCTCCTGAGCCCGACCAACGAGTTATTTAACACGACTGCGGCCTCCTTGCTCGTGATCTTCACCGGTTATTTATTCATCCAGGGATCCATGACGATTGAGTCGATGATTTACTTCATGATCATCATGATCAATCTTGCGAAACCGGTCAAGGCGCTCGGCGAAGGGGTGGCCCGGATTCAGAAGACGCTGGTCTCCGCAGGATTGATCTTCGAGATGCTCGACCTGGAACAGGAGAAAAACACAGCGGATGCGGCTGCGTTTTCAATCGTGAAGGGTGAAGTGGAGTTTCGGAACGTTTCGTTTTCCTACGCCGGTACCGTAGACGCTGTGCAAGGAATTCGGTTCAACGTTCGCGGCGGTGAAAAAATTGCAGTCGTCGGCCCCAGCGGCGGTGGAAAATCAACGCTCGTGAGCCTGATTCTCCGATTCTACGAGCCCTCGGCGGGAACCGTGCTGATTGACGGACGGGATATCCGGAATGTCCGTCTCTCCGACCTCCGTCGTCAGATGGCGATCGTTCCCCAGGAAGTGATGCTTTTCACGGGTTCGATTGAAGACAACATCCGGTACGGGAAGCTGGATGCGGGAAGGGGCGAAATCGTCCGGGCGGCGGAAGCGGCGAACGCCCAGGTCTTCATCGAAGGATTTGCCAAAGGATACGAAACCGAGGTGGGGGAAAGGGGGGTTCAGCTCTCCGGCGGCCAGCGTCAACGAATTGCCATTGCGCGCGCCGTGCTCCGGAACCCGCGCATCCTGTTGCTCGACGAGGCGACTTCCGCACTCGATTCCGAGTCCGAAGCGCTCGTCCAGGAAGCGCTCGACCGGCTCATGGAAGGACGAACATCGTTCGTCGTTGCCCATCGGCTCTCCACGGTCACTCATTGCGACCGAATTTTTGTCCTCGACCGCGGCTCTCTGGTCGAAGTCGGAACTCATGACGAACTTCTGAAACGGGAAAGCGGCTTGTATAAGCGACTCCATTCCCTCCAGATGATCGACCAACCCGTCACGTAATCACGATCCTCCATGCGGGATCCGTTCATCAAACGGGTCGAACTCGCGATACGGCGCTGGATCATTCGTACCCTGCGTCATTTTGCACGGCCCGCCGCCTCTGTTCCGATCCACCTGCAATATCAGAGGGCGAAGTTCCTGTTTGTCCGTCAGGATATGATCGGAGACGTTCTCATCTCGACGCCATTATTCGCCGCCCTCAAGAGCCACTATCCGGGCACGGTCATCGACGCGCTCCTCAGCCCGCAGAACGATTTTGTCCTCGAACACGACCCGGCGATTCGACGCCGATGGATTTACACGAAAGGACCGTTCTCGACGTTCAGGCTCATTCGGAAAATCCGGAACGAGCGCTATGACTTCCTGGTCGACCTGATGGACAACCCTTCGGCCACCTCGACATTATTGACGCTTCTCTCCGGCGCCCGCTGGACCGTCGGGCTTGAGAAGGAGAACGCCTACGCCTACGATATCAGCATGCCGCTTCTTTCCCGGAGAGATTCACACATCGTCGACCGGATTGCGCGGCTCCTCATTCCATTCGGCATCGACCCGGAACGCGAGAACCTTGCGATCCGTTACTTCACCTCATCGGACGCGGAGCAGTTTGCCGACGAATTCTTAAAAGTGAAGGAGCTTGCCGGTCGATTTGTCATCGGCGTCAACCTTTCGGCGGGGAGCGATGTGCGGTTTTGGGGTGAAAGGAATTTCATATCGTTTCTCAGCGCCCTGCACGGTTCGCGACCCGAAGATCCGGTGCTCCTGCTTTACAAGCCATCGGATGAGGGCCGGGCCCGTCGGATTCGGGATGCCGCACCGTGGTGCACTCTTTCGCCTCGAACTCCGTCATTCGACCATTTCGCAGCGTTGGTACGGCATCTCGCCGTGCTGGTCACCCCGGACACGTCGGCAGTACATCTCGCTTCCGCGTTCCATATTCCGTCCGTCGTATTGTACGTCCAGTCGAACAAGGAATTGCGCATCTGGGACCCTTACCGGACGCCCTGCGAATCGATTGTCACGGAAATGGACAACCTCTCGATCATCGAGCCGGCGGAGGTCCTTCACGCCGTCGAACGCCTCCTGGCCCGTGTCGGGAAGGAGAGCCCCGCCCACAGCGTTTCCTGACGGCGCATGCCGGATCCAAGAGAACGCCTCGAGCTTTTTTTTCGCCATGCGATCGTTTACCCTCTCCTTCGAAAAGTATTTCATAATACGCCCGTATCACTCCCCGTCGACCTGTCGCATTGTCGCAGTGTGCTGATCCTGCGGTACGACCGCATCGGAGACATGATCGTCACGATGCCGGTGATCCGGTTCCTGAAGCAGCGGTACCCCCATCTTCGCCTCGGCGTGTTTGCAAGCCGCCTGAACGCGGAAATTATTCGACACGACGTTGCGGTCAACGAACTCTACGTCATCTCGTCAAACTGGTTTGGCGTCATCTTGGAGATTCTCCGCGCCCGGCGTGTGCGCTACGACGTCGTTCTCAATTTTATTTTTAACCGAACATCGAGCGGAGGGATACTCTCGAATCTCGTCGCACCGCACGGGGTGAAAGTG
>DATJYV010000190.1:0-10716 GCA_035499415.1 Bacteroidota bacterium | reverse complement strand
TCCCAGGTCCTTGAGGCGGGTGCGAAGGATCTCGTCGGCCCGCTGTGCCTTGGTCAGCGCATCCGGCCAGGAATACGTCAGCGTTCCGAATGACGTGTAACCGTCCAGGTAGGACAGCGAGACTTTGTAGGAATCCGTCGCGGCCATGCCGTGAATCCCGTGAACGCGGACGACATCCGGGCCGGTTTGCTCCAGTTGAATCGACGTGAAGTCTGCAACGCAATCTGGGGTGATATACTGGCGCGGATTCCCGATTTCGTAAACCAACTGCTCCTTCACCGTCTGAACCGAAACCCGCCCTCCGGTTCCCGGGTGTTTCGTGATGAAAAATTCGCCGTCGGGCCGCGCCTCCGCAATTGGAAACCCGATGTGCGCAAGGTCGGGGACAGACTGCCAGTCCGCGGAAAAATTTCCCCCGCTTGCCTGGCCGCCACATTCCAGGATATGCCCCGCCACGGTGCCCGCAGCCAGCAAATCCCAATCGTCCTGTTTCCAACCGAATTCAAAAACCATGGGTGCAAGCGTCAGCCCCGTGTCTGTCGTTCGCCCGGTGATGACGATGTCCGCCCCGTTGCGGAGCGCCTCCGCCGCCGGAAAAGCACCGAAGTACACGTTTGCGCTCTGCAATCGGGTCCGCACGGATGCGAGGGGCTCGCCAGTCTCCATGTTGTCCAGGCGGATGCCCTTGGCCGAAAGCTCATCGATACGGTCAAGGATGTCGTCTCCGAGAACCACTCCAACGTTCAGTCTCTCCACGTTGAGACTTCGCGCTTTCTCGATGATCGCTTGTGCGCACGAAACCGGATTCACGCCCCCGCCATTCGTGATGACCTTGATATGACGGCTCATAAGCGTCGGAAGCAGTTTGCCGATCAGCTCCGGAAGGTCCCGGGCGTAACCGAGTTTTGGATCCCGTCTGCGTTGTTTCTGCAGAATCGACATCGTCACTTCGGCCAGGTAGTCCATCATCATATAATCGATCGGACCCTTTGTGACCTGGTCGACAGGCGCGGTCAGCAGGTCTCCCCAGAATCCTTGTCCCGAAGCGATGCGGATCGATTTCTTCATCGAAATGCCCGGCGGACGATGCAGCGCGCCCGGTGCCCGCGAGGTTTGTGTCGGTCAGACAATCCTGATGTGAAGCTCATCGAGTTGCTTTTTCTCGACGGCCGCCGGCGCATCGTCCATGAGCGACTGACCGCTGCTCGTTTTCGGGAATGCGATGACGTCACGGATCGATTTTTCTCCGGAGAGAAGCATCAACAGCCGGTCGAATCCATAGGCAATACCGCCATGCGGCGGCGCGCCGTACTTGAACGCGTCGAGGAGAAAGCCGAATCGGGCCATGGCTTCCACATGCCCGATGCCGAGAAGCTCGAACATCCTGCTCTGAAGCTGCGCGTCGTGGATTCGAATGCTCCCGCCGGCAATTTCGTTTCCGTTTAACACCAAATCGTATGCCCGCGCCCGGGCTTTCGCAGGGTCGCTGTCGAGGAGAGGCAGGTCCTCAAGATTCGGGGAAGTGAATGGATGATGCACAGCGACGTACCGTTTCTCGTCCTCGCTGTATTCGAGCGCCGGGAAATCGGTGACCCAAAGGAATTTCCAGTCGTTCGGGGGAATCAAGTTGAGGCGACGAGCCATCTCCAGCCGCAATGTGCCAAGAATCGTCAGCGCCGATTTCCATGGCCCAGAAATAATGAGGACAAGGTCGCCCTGTTTCGCGCCGAGGGCGTCCGCAATCGCCTTCGATTCTTCCTGGGGCACGAACTTCTCAACGGACGATTCAATCTTGTCTGCCCCTATTTTCATGTAGACCAAACCACCCCCGCCGAGCGATTTGACAAAATCTGTGAGTCCGTCCAGTTGATTCCGCGTATAGTTCGAAAGGCCCGGAACGCAGATGCCGCCGACAAGTCCCCCCGTCTTCACGGTATTGCTGAAGACTCGAAATCCACTTTTTGAGACAGCGTCGGAGCAAAGCCGGAGCTCGAGTCCAAATCGCGTGTCGGGCTTGTCGCTTCCGAATCGCTCCATCGCCTGCGTGAACGTAAGCCGCGGGAACGGAGGCCGGGGATCGTAGCCAAGTATTTTCTTCCACAATTCCGCGATGAGCCCCTCCGTGGTCGTCTGCACGTCAATTTCATCCGCGAACGAACACTCGACGTCAATCTGTGTGAACTCCGGTTGGCGGTCGGCGCGCAGGTCCTCATCACGGAAACACTTGACGATTTGAAAATAACGGTCGAGGCCCGAGACCATGAGAATCTGTTTGTACGTCTGGGGTGATTGCGGCAACGCATAGAACTTGCCCCGGTGTACCCGGCTCGGTACCAAATAATCTCTGGCCCCCTCGGGCGTACTTTTCATCAGGATCGGCGTCTCGACTTCAACAAATCCGAGACTGTCGTAATACTTCCGGACGATCTGATATGCGGCATGGCGCATGAGAAGGTTTCTTTGCATGCGCGGACGGCGGAGGTCGATGTAGCGGTACTGGAGTCGCAGGTCCTCGTTGACCTTGAGCTCATCCTCGACCATGAACGGAGGTGTTTCGGATTTATTGAGGATGGAGAGGGATGTGGCCTTGACGTCGATTTCGCCCGTCGCGAGGTCCGGGTTTTCCGTTCCGGCGGGGCGTGCGTCCGCAGTCCCGGTCACGGAGATGACAAATTCGGGTCTGAGGGCGTCGGCATCCCGGTGGGCCTGAACATTGTGCTGGGGGGCGAAGACGACCTGCGTCTTGCCGTACCGGTCCCGGAGGTCGATGAAGATGACGCCGCCAAGGTCCCTCCTGACATCCACCCAGCCGGTGAGGGTCACGGTCTGCCCGATGTGGGACGGGCGCAGCTCGCCGCAGGTGTGAGTCCTTTTGGAATAAGAGGTTGACATGATATTCGGTCGATAGGTAGAAAGGAAGATTCCCGGTCCGGAAACCGGTGCAAGCCGCTGCGTCAGAAAACAAAAATGCGAGAAGCCCGGTTGCCGCTCGGGCACTCTCGCATATTCAGACGACGGTCGTCAGTTGATGTGCTTCGCAACCCGCTCGACCAACATCCGTTTTGGAACCGCGCCGACCACCTGCTCGACGACCTTCCCTCCCTTAAAAATCAGCAGCGTCGGAATGCTTCGAATGCCGAACTGCGTCGAGACCTGCTGGTTCGAATCGACGTCGAGTTTGCCGACCTTCAATTTTCCGTCGTACTCCTTGGCGATTTCCTCGACGACGGGCGCGATCATCTTGCACGGCCCGCACCATTCCGCCCAGAAATCGACGAGAACCGGCTTCTCGGATTTCAATACTTCAGTCTGAAAGTTTGCATCGTTGACTTCCATCGGCTTCATGTATTCTCCTTATGTTCAACCCTGGATCCGAACGGCCGCCGACCCGAGAAGACTTCGCGCCGCCGAAAGAAACTGGGCATTCGGTTCGACAAGGAATTTACGCGTTAAATATAGCGAATTTCCCGTTAAAGTGCCACCGGCGACATTGAAATAGCACTGACAGGTTCCCTGATAGTGCTCCAATAACTTCGCAAGCTCGTAAATAGTTCCCTCGCCGACCGTCTCCAGATTTATGTTCAACAGGACGCGCCGGGCAAATTTCTTTCTTACATCATCCATGGGAACGACTTCATTGACGATGACCTTGATGGAATCCCCTGCCCCGTCATTCCTGCCGGCGAGCATCACGATGGACCCGACCTTGAGCAGTTCCTGGAATTTCTGAAATGCATCGGAAAAGACGATGCACTCGGCGCGGCCGGTAAAATCCTCAATCGTCACAAAGGCCATCGTGTTTCCCCGCTTGTCGATCTTTTTTTTCTGTTCGGTTACGATTCCGCACACCCGGACGGACGCATTCGGCTTCACGTCTTCGGGATGCCCGAGCTTGGCGCTCGCGAACGCGTCGATGTCGTCCGCGTACTTCAGGAGGGGATGACCGGAAACGTAGAAACCGAGGACCGACTTCTCACGGGAAAGTTTTTCAATCTCAGCCCACGGCCCGACGGGATGCATCGATGGTTTGAGGTTAACCTTCGCAACGTCGCCGCTGAACAGGCTCGACTGACCCCGGCCGGCGTGCTCCTGCTCGTGTTGGCCGAATGCGATCGCGGCTTCCACATTTTCGAAGAGCTGTGCTCTGTTGTCCGTGAAAGCGTCGAACGCCCCGGCTTGAATAAGCCCTTCGATTGTCTTCTTATTCACGAGACGGAGCTCGACTCTCGCGCAGAAATCAAACAAGTCGAGAAACCGCCCCTTCTCGCTGCGGGCCTTCACGATGAGTTCCACGGCGGAAACACCGACTCCCTTTATGGCGCTTAACCCAAAGCGAATCCCTTTCGGCGTAACGACGAAACTCACCCCGCTCTCGTTCACATCCGGCGGAAGGACCGGCATGCCCAGTTTGCGACATTCTTCGATCAGCGTCGTGATCTTGTCGGTATTGGCCATCTCGGATGTCAGCGTTGCGGCCATGTATTCCGCAGGATAGTGTGCCTTAAGATACGCGGTTTGGTATGCGAGAACCGTGTAGGCGACGGCGTGGGATTTGTTGAAGCCGTAGGAGGCAAATTTATCGATGAGGTCGAAAATTTCGCCCGCGAGCTTTCGCTCGATCCCGTTCCCGACGGCACCGTCGACAAATCTTTTTTTCTGGTCAGCCATCAGGACCTTGTCCTTCTTCCCCATCGCGCGCCGTAAGAGGTCGGCTTGGGCGAGCGACATTCCTCCGATCTCGCTTGCGATCCGCATCACCTGTTCCTGATAGACGATGATGCCGTAGGTGTCCCGTAAGATCGGTTCCATGCGGGGATGCAAATAGGAAATTCGCTGCCGTCCGTGCTTTCGCTCGATGAAGTCGGCAATATTTTCCATCGGCCCCGGACGGTACAGCGCATTCATCGCAACGAGGTCGTTGACGGATGTGGGTTTGAGCTTTCGCAAATAGTCCTGCATTCCCGAACTCTCAAACTGAAACAGGGCAACCGTCTGTCCCCGCGAAAACATGTCGAGTGTATCCTTGTCGGGGTCGGGGAGTGCCTGAAGATCGACCGCAGAGCCCTCCACCTGGCGAATCATTTCGAGCGTGTCTTCAATGACGGTCAGCGTGCGGAGGCCGAGAAAATCCATCTTGAGAAGGCCTGCCTCTTCGAGGTCCTTCATGTTGTACTGCGTCATGAGGTCCGTCTGAGGCGTTTTGTACATGGGCACGTAATCGCTGATGTCACCCGGCGCAATGACCACTCCCGCCGCGTGCGTCGAGACATTACGGTTCATCCCCTCCAGCACCTTTGCCGTGTCGATGAGCAGCTTCATTTTGGGGTCGTTGCTTTCTTTCACCCACCGCAGGTCGGGAATGGTTTCCAGCGCTTCCGCGATCGGCGTCACTTTGCCGAGCACCATCGGGATCTGCTTCGTGATCGAATCGATGATATTCAGCGGGATGCTGAGGACCCGGCCGACATCCTTCAGCACGGCCCGCGAGGAGAGGGTGCCGAAAGTGACGATCTGTGCGACCGACTGCTGGCCGTATTTCTTCTTCACGTACTCGATAACCTTGTCGCGTTTGTCGTCCGCAAAATCGATGTCGATGTCGGGCATGCTGACCCGGTCCGGGTTGAGGAACCGTTCAAACAGAAGGTCGTACTTGAGGGGGTCGACGTCGGTGATGCCAAGCGCGAAGGAGACGAGACTGCCGGCGGCGCTTCCGCGGCCGGGCCCGACGCGGACCCCCATCGAGCGGGCCGCATTGATGAAATCCTGCACAATGAGAAAATACCCGGCGTACCCCATGGAGCGGACGACTGAAATTTCATGGTCCAGGCGCTGCGTAATCTCCGGAGTCACGGCCCCATAGCGGCGCCCCACTCCTTCCCGCGCAAGTTTATCGAAATAATCGTTCGGCGAGCTCACCCCCGATTCCGCGGGAATCGGAAAATCCGGCATGTAGTTCTTCTTGAGATTTAACTCGAGCGTGCACTTGTGCGCAATCTCCAGCGTCGACTCGATCGCTTCCGGAAAATCCTTGAACAGGGTACACATTTCTTCCGCCGACTTGAAATACAACTGGTCTGTTCCATAACGCAGGGTCGTGTAGTCGGTAACCGTATTCGCTGAGGCGTCGGGAATGTTGAGCATGATGTTGTGCGGCAGGGCATGCTCCGGTTTGATGTAATGGCAGTCGTTGGTGGCCACCATCCGAAGATGGAGTTCCTTCGCAATGCGCGGCGCGAGCTCGAGGATCGGCTTTTCGACCTCGGTTCCGTGGTTCTGGATTTCGACATAGAAATCGGCGCCGAATATATCCCGGTAGATTCCCGCGTATTCAAGCGCTTCGCGATAGTTGTTGGCCCCAAGATGAGCGCCAATCACTCCCCCGGGGCATGCGGAGGTCGCCAGAATTCCCTCGCGATACCGGTTGAGCAGCTCCGCATCGATCCGCGGCTTGTAATAAAATCCCTCGGTATGGCCGAGCGTGCACAGTTTCATCAAGTTTCGGTATCCGATTTCATTTTTCGCCAGCAGCAGGATGTGGTGATAGATTCCCCGCCCCTGACCCGAACTTCCCTTTTCGGACTGCAACGTCCGGTCGGTCCTGCTCCCCTTGGTTACGATGTACGCCTCACATCCGATGATCGGCTTGACGCCGGCCTTTTTCGCGCGTTTGTAAAACTCTATCGCCCCGAACATCACGCCGTGGTCCGTCAAAGCGACCGCATCCATATTGTTTTCTGCGGCCGCGTGGACGAGCCCTTCGACGGTTGAGGCACCGTCAAGCAGGCTGTAGTGCGTATGATTATGGAGGTGGATGAAGCGAGACATTTCTGAATTAAGAATGAAAAACTAAGAAGGAAAAAGTTGTAAGCGGTAGTATTGAAATCATGAAATTTGAATTCATGTGAAAAATGGAAACCGTCGTGAGGAACTTGCTTGCCCGTGCTTCGTTACGGGGATTCAGCATCTTATTATTGCGCCAATCGGCCCAAAGTTCAGGGTGACGAGTCCCGGTTGTTGTGATCGCTGCCAGCAGGATCAGTCTTAGACCTTCTCCCTTTTTTCCATTTCACTTTTTGCTTTCTTATTTTTTCCGCTTCACGGTCCGGTTTCAAGCGCCCAGTACCAGCAACTTCGGCTCGGTCATTTCATCAATGGCGTATCGTATCCCTTCCCTGCCGAAGCCGGAATCTTTCACGCCGCCATACGGCATGCTGTCGACCCGAAAGGTCGGGTTATCGTTGACAATGAGCGCGCCGACGTCGAGATGGTTGTAGGCGTAGAGAATATTTCGATGGTTGTTTGAAAATATTCCGGCTTGCAATCCGAACACCGAATCATTCACATCTTGTACCGCTTGTTCGATCGATTCAAAGGAAGAGAGGGTCACAACCGGGCCGAAGACCTCCTTGCCAAAAAGGTTCGTCGACCGACCGACGTTTTCGAGCACCGTGGGATCCAGAAGTCGGCCGCGTCTCGTTCCCCCGGCCCGGAGCTGGGCTCCGCTGCGAACGGCTTCCGCAATCCAGCCCGAGACTCGTTCTGCGGCGGCATCGTCGACCATCGGTCCAAGGAGCGTGGAGGGCTCCTGCGGGTCCCCGGCCCGAATGTTGCCCGCAGCGCTGACGAATTTCGACCGGTATTCTTCGAAGCGCTTTTTGTGAACGTAAATTCTCTGGATCTTGATGCAGACCTGGCCGGCAAAGAGAAAAGAGCCGACGATGTTTTTTCGCACCGCATCATCAAGATCTGCCGACTCGTCGATGATGACGCCGGCATTGCCTCCCAGCTCCAGGAGCACCTTCTTTTTTCCTGCCCGTGATTTCAGCATCCACCCCACCGCGGGACTCCCCGTGAAGCTCACCATCTTGATCCGGGAATCTTCGACAAGTTTTGACGCGACTTCGTTCGAGCAGGGCAGCACCCTGCACGCTTCGCGCGGATACCCGGACGTTTCGATCAGCTCCGCCAATTTCAAGCCGGTGAGTGGTGCCTGGGGGGGCGGTTTGATGATGAAGGCGTTTCCCGCAGCCATGGCGGGAGCGACTTTATGGGCGACGAGGTTGAGGGGAAAATTAAAAGGAGAGATGCAGAGGACAATTCCGATGGGAAAACGTCGAACGACGCCGAAGCGGTTGCGCGCGGTTTCCGTCATGTCGAGCGGAAGAGTTTCCCCTCCGACCCGCTTCGATTCCTCCGCGGCAATCTGAAATGTTCCAACCGCGCGGTCGACTTCATTGCGGGAGAATTGGATCGGCTTCCCCACCTCACGGGTAATAAGCTGGGCAAACTCTTCCCGCCGTGACTGAATACCGCGAGAGATCGATTCGAGCGATGCAGCACGTTCAAAACTCGGCAAAGCCCGCGACACCTGAAAACCGCGGAGGCACGTCTCGATTGCCTCTTCCGCTTCCTCCAGTCCTCCGAGCGCTGCCGTCCCGACGACTGAATCATCCCACGGATTTCTGACAGTGGAACTCGACGCATTCAAAGCCGGTCCCTCTTCTCTTTCGATGTTCGGCCCATCGATTCGATCCATCGATCGGAGGCCCGTTCGATTTGTGATAGACATTCCGGACGACGGAGCGTTCGCCCGAACTCAGGTCTGAAGAATCCTTTTTACTTCCTCGACAATCTTATCTTCCGCAACCATCACCCTCTCTCCTGTCCGGCGCCTCTTGATCTCCACCTGGTTATTCTTCATCCCTTTCTCGCCGACAATTATTTGAAACGGCATTCCCAAAAGGTCGGCATCTTTGAACTTGAATCCCGGAGATACCGAGTCGCGGTCATCAAGCAGCGCCTCGACGCCCGCCTCGGTCAAGGAGCGATAGATCTTGTTCGCGTGAAGCACGATCTCCTTGTTATTCATGTTGAGCGCTATCACCTGGACCTGGTACGGGGCAAGCGCCATGTTCCAGATGATTCCGTTTTCATCGTGGCTCTGTTCCAGGTGCGACGCGATGATCCGTTCAACGCCGATTCCGTAGCTGCCCATGATGACCGGTTTGGAGGCTCCCTGCTCGTCCAGGTAGTGAATATTCAAAGCATCCGAATACTTCGTGCCAAGCTTGAAGATGTGACCAAGCTCGATTGCATGCGATATTCTGAGTGGCTTTCCGCACTTCGTGCAGGGTTCTCCCTCTTCAACCGACCTGAGGTCGAAGGACCCGTCCACCTTCACGTCCCGCTTGAGGTCAATGTTCGTGGTGTGAAAATCGTTCCGGCTCGCGCCGCTGACGAGGCCGTTGGACCCCTCCAGCCGCCGGTCGACGATCACCCGTCCGCGAAAGCCCACCGGGCCGATCGATCCGGCGTCCGCTCCTGTCAACCGAAGCAGCGACTCGGGATCAGCCGATTTTACATCCCCTCCGCCCAGAGCGGCCGACAATTTCGAGTCGTTCACCTGGTCATTCCCGGACATTAATACCATGACCGGCTTGTCCTCGTGGAGGTAGACGCGTGACTTTGCCAGACGCAGGGTGTCCATTTTCAGGAAGGCCGCGAGTTCGTCGATCGTCCGGACATTGGGGGTGGGGATTTCCTTCATCGTTTCCTGGGATCCGATCCGTCCGAGGGGCTGAACGTTTGATGAAGCGACTTCCATATTTGCGGCGTAATCGCACGAGGTGCACCGTACGACCGTATCCTCTCCGAACTCCGATTCGACCATGAACTCCTGCGAGCCGGTCCCCCCCATCGCACCGCTTGATGCGCCGACAATAAAGAAATCCAATCCGCAGCGCCGGAAGATGTTCGCGTACGCTTCTGCATGAAGCGCATAGCTCTTGTCAAGATCCTCCCAGGTTCGGTCCAGCGTGTACGAGTCCTTCATGGTAAACTGCCTGCCCCGGAGGACGCCCGAACGAGGGCGCGGTTCGTTTCGAAATTTTGTCTGAATCTGGTACCAGATTTGCGGCAGGTCTTTGTACGACTGAATGTGCATTGCGGCGAGCCAACCGATGACCTCCTCGTGGGTCGGCGCCAGCACGAGGTCGCGCTCCTTGATGCTGAGAATGAAATTCGGAATGTTCCGCCTCCCGGTCTGAATCCAGAGCGAATCGGGATTGAGTGCGGGAAGAAGAAATTCCTGACCCCCGATGGCGTTCATCTCCTCACGGATGATCGCGACGGCTTTGAGCATCGAACGCCAACCCAGAGGCAGGTACGCGTATACGCCTGCGGTGAGCTGTCGCATGAGGCCGGCACGAATCATCAACTGATGGCTTGGGATCGTCGCCTCGGCCGGCGTCTCCTTTTGTGTGGGGATAAAGGCGCGGGAAAGTCGCATAACCTGGTCGATTATTCTTCTCGAATATCAGGAAGCCCGGCGGGTTCGGCGATCAATGCCATCGAGCGCAGGTAGATGAATAACGCATCGATTCGAGGACCGCTGAGCAATTGCCGAACAGTAATGATTTTCCCCAGAAGGAAATATTTCGTACGGACAGGGGTGATTCTTCCATCATGCGACGCCGGTCCCCGGGCGGAATTCACGAATTCATCCGGCATTCGCCGCAAGATATATCCCGAGCGGATAATAGGTCTCGCTGAAAATGAGGTGAGACGACTGCCGCAGGGTTCGTGCCCCCGACAGGAGTCGAACCTGCGACCAAAGGTTTAGGAAACCTCTGCTCTATCCATGCTGAGCTACGGGGGCCAGCAAAGATCTCGACTCAATATACGAAAGTGTGAATCTGAAGGCAATGAAAGTTCGGA
>DATJYV010000189.1:0-4969 GCA_035499415.1 Bacteroidota bacterium | reverse complement strand
CAAGGAACGATAAACGAAATCGCTTCATTGAACTTGAACAACGGTCCGGCGCTTATCGCCATGAAAGGCTGTCCGGAGAGTTCGAATGACACAATTTCGGTATCTCCCGAGGGGGTGCCGCGCAATGTTCTTACACTCGTGATTTTCGAGTTCGGAAACACGGAGACGTAGTAGGCGGCGGCCGCTTTGGCATCCTTTTCAAACCACAGATGGGGCGTGAGACGAGGTTGCTTACGCGGCTGGGTCATTGTACCCTCCTGTGTTGCTTCGAATAATCGGTGAGCCCCAATCGATTCCCGGATGGATCTTCAAATTGGACGGCCAGGCCGGTAAAGATTTCGTATGGCTCGGATAAGAACTTGACACCTCTTGCTTGAAGCTCCCTGTAGGACAAAAGAACGTCCTCAACGACGAAGAGGATGGAGGGCTTTGCATCGGGAAACTTTTCTTTGTCCTGAATAATGATCGCGGGCTCCTGATTAGCAACTTTAAAGGCGACCATTCCTTTCTGCGAGAAGTCAAACTTTACAGGAAGGCCAAGGGTATCCTGATAAAACTTTTTGGCAGCTTCTAAGTTGTCCGCCGGCAGGAAGAAATTATCGAAGTCCATCAATCGAATCGAGGTATATTTTGCTCACTTGGCACTCGGTGATGAGTGCCTGCAAAACGAAGTTCCGCTGGACGGAGTCATCCGCACTAGCAATCTGAGCGCCTGCAAAACGAAGTTCCGCTGGACAGAGTCATCCGCATTAGCAATCCGAGCGCCTGCAAAGCGAAGTCCCGCTGGATGGAGTTATCCGCCCCAGCAATCTGAGCGCCTGCAAAACGAAGTTCCGCCGCTCTTTGGCGGAACGTAGTTTTGCGGAGAGCCAGGACTGACTACGTCCCAGACAACGGGACTCCGTCAGTCAAGGATTATTTGCTTGCTGGAAACGGAAACTTCGTCGCTCAAGATTCGCTTTCGGAGGATTGCTTTTCCGGATCCCGTCTTGAAATAGCTTTCGAGCTGTATCGCCTTTCCCTGCGTTTCCACAGCAACGTAGCCGACAAGTCTCAAGGGTCGGTAGGATTTGGTTGACTGGACCTCTCCTCGACAATGTTCGCCGTACCGTCTCTCAACTTGGTTGGTGAAGCCGATGTAGAGCCAGTCTTTTCTTTGACTCTTGAGAAAATAGACAAACCAGTTTGGCATAATCACCCCCCTGATAGTGCCAGTGAAATGAAATCTCGTCCGTTTTATTTCGGGTTGCGAACGGCCTTGAAAGTCGGCAAAACGAAGTTCCGCTGGATGGAGTCATCCGCATTAGCAATCTGAGCGCCTGCAAAACGAAGTTCCGCCGCTCTTTGGCGGAACGTAGTTTTGCGGAGAGCCAGGGATTCGAACCCCGAAGGGCTTGCGCCCGCTGGTTTTCAAGACCAGTGCAATAGCCGTTCTGCCAGCTCTCCGGGCACAATATGCAAAATTCGAATGGACTCGAAGGGGTTAATCAATTCCACGGTGGGCTGCCAAAAGATGTTCTGCCACCTTCCATCGGCCGTCTTTCAAACCTGGGCGCATGCCAAACGAAGTTCCGCTGCTTTCCAACGACCGTTTTTGAAATCTGGGCGCTTGCCAGACGAAGTTCCGCTGCTCTCCAACGACCGTGTTTGAAATCTGGGCGCTTGCCAAACGAAGTTCCGCTGCTTTCCAACGACCGTTTTTGAAATCCGGGCGCTTGCCAGACGAAGTTCCGCCGCTCTCTGGCGGAACGTAGTCTGGCGGAGAGGGAGGGATTCGAACCCTCGATAGAGGTTACCCCCTATGCAGGTTTAGCAAACCTGTGCCTTCAGCCACTCGGCCACCTCTCCATGGCTGAAACTTTGTCAAGATATCAAAATTGCGGCGGAGATGCAACGCGGCAGAGCGCTCTCCTGGTGCGCACTCTGACCGATTTGTCACCAATTATTTTTTCGTGCCTTGAAACGTGCGAGGCAATCGGACTCAACGAAGGATGAAATAATAAATGAACAGTCGGATGATCGGTTCGGGTCTGGCGTTGCCGAGAATTTCCGTTGCCGTAAAGGTCCCATCATCGACCTCGAGCGTTTGCTCGATTGCCTCGCGTCTTCATCAATAGGGAAAAAGTCTGTCCATCCTGCTTCGGGAGAGCTCCTCAAGGTAATGGGCTATCCGCTCGACGACGATCGACACATACTTCTCCCCCTTTTCACGACTCGCTTTTCTCGGGTCGCCGAACGTGGAATCTTTTGTGACCAAATGCCATGGCCGGGCGACGGAGACCCACCCTTTTCGGATTGCTTCGAACCTCGATTGTCTCGTCGACCCATCCCTCGCCCGCTCAAGATGAACGAGGTTCCCGAAGAGATACATCCCGACGCTCGTCTCGAGCTCGTCGGCATGTTCCCCCGGTTTCTCGAATATCGACGCCACCCGGTCCGCTCCAACCTTCCACCAATCAATCAAACTGATGAAAACCTTCGACTTCGGCTGAGAATCCCGCAGGAAGGGCTTGAAATCGTTGCCTCCATGGCCATTAACGATAACCAGTTTTCTTATGTCGTGGTATGCGAGTGAATCGGCGATGTCTCCCAGGAGCCGGTCGAGCGTCGATTGACGCACATTCATGGCGAGAGGGAATCCCATGGTGTTTCCCTGAACTCCGTATGGAAGCGTCGGAAGCAGCAGTACGCGCGCGCGCCGTTCGGCCGCACGTTCGCACGAGCGGGAAGCGATCTCCGTGCTGTGAAACGCATCCGACCCGTACGGGACATGGGGTCCGTGAGATTCCGTCGACCCGACAGGAAGTACTGCAACGTTGAACGGCTTCCGTCTGGTTTCCGACAGCGTCAACTCTTGAAGTTTGAATGAGGACATGGGGGCTCCGTTGATCGAACGTGACCGCTGAAAATGTAGTCATTCAGAAATTGAAATTCTTCTCAAATTTCTGTACGTTAAATCAACCAGCACGCCGTCTGTTCGTCGGCGCAAGCGTCCCTTTTGCCGGACGCTTTTTTTATGTCATCGCATCCCGCAGATTCCATGGACAACGCCGTCCGCGTCCGCTTTGCCCCCAGCCCGACCGGATTCCTTCATGTTGGAGGACTCCGGACCGCCCTCTACAACTTCCTGTTCGCCCGGCACGCGGGCGGAAAATTCATCCTTCGCGTCGAGGACACGGACCAGAACCGCAAGGTGGAAGGGGCGATGGAGAATTTGATCGAGACGCTTCATTGGTCGGGGGTCGACTATGACGAGGGTCCGAACAAAGGCGGTCCCTTCGGCCCGTACATCCAGTCGGAACGAGTGGCGATCTACCGGGACCACGCACGACGCCTCCTGAACGATGGGAACGCGTATTACTGCTTCTGTTCTCCGGAGCGACTTGCGCAGGTCCGCCAGCGCCAGGTTGAAATGAAAATGCCCCCTTCGTACGACCGCCACTGCCGGGATCTGCCGCGCGAAGACTCGATGAAGCGCGCGGCGGCCGGGGAGCCGCATGTCGTCCGCATGAAAGTACCCATCGGAGGGGAGATGACGTTCGATGACTTGATCCGGGGTCATGTGACAATCGCCTACAAGGTTCTCGACGACCAGGTTCTGCTCAAATCAGACGGGTACCCGACGTATCATCTCGCCGTTGTCGTCGACGACCACCTCATGCAGATCAGTCATGTCATCCGTGGCGAGGAATGGATATCGAGCACTCCCAAACACATCCTCCTCTACCAGTATTTTGGATGGAGCCAGCCGGCATTCGCTCATCTCCCCCTCCTGCTCAATCCGGACCGGACGAAGCTGAGTAAGCGACAGGGCGACGTCGCGGTGGAGGATTATCGCGCCAAGGGGTATCTCCGGGAAGCGATCGTAAATTTCGTGGCATTCCTCGGCTGGAATCCCGGCGATGAGCGGGAGATCTTTTCGATGGACGACCTCATAAAAGAGTTCACCCTTGAACGCGTCGGAAAAGCGGGTGCAGTGTTCAACATCGAGAAGCTGAACTGGCTCAACCAACAGCACGTGCGGCGTGAATCGAACGAAGCGCTTGCCGGGACCGTTCTCACGCTCATCAACGAACGGGGGATGAGCGTACCCGACACATCCTATGTTCTCCGTGTCGTTGCGCTGATGAAAGAACGGGTGACCTTCGTAAAGGATTACGTGGAATTTGGGGACTATTTTTTCAAGGAACCGGAAGCGTACGACGCGGAAGGACGGAAGAAATACTGGGAGCCGGAAACGAGCGGCCGGATTTTGTCGCTTGCGGATCGGCTGCATGGACTCGATGAATTCAACCATGACTCGATCGAGGAGAGTGTGAAGGCGTTTGCCGAACAATCGGGCATCAAACCGGCGAAGCTCATCCATCCGACACGACTCGCCGTTTCGGGCAGGAGTGTCGGTCCGGGTTTGTACGAGATGATGGAATTGATCGGCAGGGAAAAAGTGGTGGAGAGAATGCGCCGCGCCGCAAAGGCCCTGGGATGAGCGGTCAAGACGGAAATTGCCTTTTCATGACTCGCTGTCTATATTCGACGCTGTCATTCACGACGGATTGACGCATCGCTCATGAAGAAACGACCGACAACGCGGGCTCGCGCGAAAAACCTGGACATTATCCGGCTCAAGAACGCCGTCTTTTATGCATACCACGGCGTATTGTCCGATGAACAGAATCTCGGCGGCAAGTTCGAGGTCGATGTCGAATTGCACTGCGACCTTGCGAGAGGCGCTTCGAGCGATAATCTGAAGGACACCGTCGATTACGAGCGAGTCTACGACGGCATTCGGTCGATGGTGCTGGGGAAGAAGTACTATTTGCTCGAATCATTGGCGAACGCCATCGCCGGGGGGATTCTCGGAAATTTTCCGTCCGTCGAGAAGGTTGTCGTCCGGGTTCGGAAACCCGGGGCCGCGGTGAAAGGGGTCATCGACCACGTCGAGCTCGAGATCGCGCGTTCGCGGGGGGTG
>DATJYV010000188.1:0-23829 GCA_035499415.1 Bacteroidota bacterium | reverse complement strand
CTCATCCCCCGGCCGGGGGAACGCGTCGTCGATCTCGAAGGTCTTCATGTCATCCCGGCTTTCATCAACGCTCACGACCACCTCGAGTTTAATCTCTACCCGCGACTCGGTTCCCCTCCGTATCGTAATTATGTCGAGTGGGCACACGATATTCAGAAGAACGACCAGGATCTCATTCAACGAGTCCTTCGCGTCCCGCTCAGACTCCGGCTCCTCTGGGGGGCGTACAAAAATATCATCTCGGGCGTTTCAACGGTCATCCATCACAATCCCTATTTTTACCATTTTCGGTACAGATACCCCGTCCACGTCTTCAAAGAGTACGATTGGATCCATTCGATCCAGCTCGATGACTCCGTTGCGACCAAAATCAGGAAGCGACACCATCGCCCGCTGTTGATTCATCTCGCCGAGGGAATAGACGAACTCATGGCAAGCGAGCTGTCGAAACTGGACGGAATGGGAGGACTGACGAAGGACACAATTCTGATACACGGTGTTGGTCTCACGAAAGCCGACGCCGAGCTTCTCATCGCGAAAGGCGGCGGGGTCGTCTGGTGCCCGACGTCGAACGAGTATCTTTTTGGCAAGACCGCACCCGTCAACATGCTGCTCGGGAAAATTCCCGTCGTCCTGGGGACAGATTCGTGCCTCACCGGCTCCCGCAGTTTGTTCGAGGAGATGCGATACGCCAAACGGGCAGGATTGGATCCGCACAAGATCCTGGCGATGGTGACGTCGGAGGCCGCGTCGCTCTTCGGCCTTAACGAAGGAAGGGTTGCGCCCGGAGCCCAGGCTAATTTTCTTGGATTTCAAATGGCGGGAAGCGACCCATTCGAACGAATAGCAACGCTCTCCCCTTCTGAGATTGAGTTGCTCACCTACCGGGGCGTTGCAACGCTGGGGTCGGAAAAATTCAGGCATCTCTTCAAACGAAATTCAACGCCTATCCGCCTGGATGGAATACACAGGATCGTCGTCGGGGATTTGCCATCGATTCTCCGAAAAATCCGTGCGCTGCTGCCTTCCTGGAATTCTGCTGATTTCGGCCTTGAATCGACATCGTGACGGATGCCGGGTGGATCTGTTCAGTGCCTCACGGCACTTTTTTCTTGACAAACGCTTTCGGGGAGATTATATTAAATCAAAGTCATGGATCAATTGTCAGCCAAGAAATACTGCCCCTGTTGTCCTCCGAATAAATTCCGGAGCGAGGGACTGACGATCACGTAAAGAAAGGATCAGCGAGAGCCCATCGCGCCAAACGACAGGGCTCACCTCCCAAGACCAAGAAAATAGAATCTCTTATCAAGAAAGGCTGAGGGAACAGGCCCTGTGAAGCCTTAGCAACCGGTCCGGAACAACGGATGTCAGGTGCTAACTCCTGCCCCCCGCTACGGCGGTCCGGGAAAGATGAGAGAAGAAGGATTGAAAAACCTCTTCTGGATCTTTCCGGAAGAGGTTTTTTGTTGAATGGACTCCACAGGAGGATACGGATGGAACCGACATTCCGGTCGTGGTATGAACGAAAAATGTATGCCAACCCGCAGATCGCGGATGAAACGCGTATGGTCGACGGGCTTTTGCGACGCCTGCAAACCGTCGCGATCGTGGGGATTTCAAAAGACGAGCACAAAGACAGTCACTATGTAGGGCGTTATCTGAAGAATGCGGGATATCG
Organism: Bacteroidota bacterium; assembly: GCA_035499415.1. GTDB lineage: Bacteria > Bacteroidota > Ignavibacteria > UBA10030 > UBA10030 > DATJYV01. The sequence goes on along the minus strand of DATJYV010000188.1, from coordinate 22,148 downwards.
GATCGTTCCGGTGAACCCCGGTTCGAAGATAATTTTGGGAGAGAATTGCTATCCGACATTGCGGAGCATTCCCTTCCCGGTCGATGCGGTCGATATTTTTCGAAAGCCGGCCGACATCCTGGACGTTGTCGAGGAAGCCATCGATATCGGTGCGTGGCTCATCTGGCTCCAGCTGGGGACCGGAACGCATCCCGAGGCGATGAAGCGGGCTGCTGCAGCCGGACGGCTTCTGATTCAAAATCGCTGCATGAAAGTGGACCACCAATTTCTCATCCGCGAAAATCACAATCAACCTCAACCCATTCATCACGGAGTACAGCCATGAGCAGCAACGGCAAACAGCGGCATTTCCATTTCGAGACTCTTCAACTCCACGCCGGGCAGAAGCCCGACTCTGCGACGAATTCGCGGGCAGTTCCGATTTACCAAACGTCTTCCTACGTCTTCAACGACGCGGAGCATGCCGCGACGTTGTTCGCGCTCAAGGAGTTCGGGAACATTTACACACGGATCATGAATCCGACGAACGCGGTGTTCGAGGACCGGATCGCGGCGCTCGAGGGGGGCGTCGCAGCTCTTGCGACCGCTTCCGGCCAGGCGGCGCAATTTCTCGCCATCACGACGCTGGCGCAGGCGGGTGAAAACATCGTCTCCACAAGCCTGCTCTACGGCGGCACCTACAATCAATTTAAAGTGACGCTTCCCCGGCTCGGCATTCAGGTCAAGTTTGTGGACGGCGATGCTCCCCAGGATTTTCAACGCCTGATCGACAAGAACACGAAGGCACTGTATATCGAGACGATCGGAAACCCGAAGCTCAATGTGCCCGACATCGCCGCGATCGCGGAGGTCGCCCACAAGAACGGCATCCCGTTGATCGTCGACAACACATTCGGTGCGGGAGGTTTCTTGTGCCGGCCGATCGAGCACGGCGCGGACATCGTTCTCCACTCCGCCACGAAGTGGATCGGCGGACACGGGACATCCATCGGCGGAGTCATCGTCGATTCCGGGAGGTTCGACTGGGGGAACGGAAAATTCCCCGTGTTTACCGAACCCAGCCCGGGTTACCATGGTCTCAAGTTCTGGGAAGTATTCGGCAAAGACGGACCGTTCGGCAACATCGCATTCATCATTCGCGCACGCGTCGAACAATTGCGGGACATCGGCGCCTGCCTGGCCCCCTTCAACTCGTTCCTCTTTCTGCAGGGACTCGAGACATTGTCGTTCCGCGCGCAGCGGCACAGCGAGAACGCGCTGGCGTTCGCCCGCTGGCTGAAGAAGAATCCGAACGTGAGTTGGGTCTGGTATCCCGGACTCGAAGACCATTCGCACCACGCGAACGCGAAACGATATCTCCATAACGGTTTCGGCGGAATCGTCGTGTTCGGTGTCAAAGGAGGTCTCGATGCCGGACGCGCGTTGATCGACCGATTGGAGCTCGCCAGTCTTCTGGCAAACGTGGGAGACGCCAAGACGCTCGTCATCCATCCTGCATCTACCACGCACCAACAGCTGAGCGACCAGGAACAGCGTACATCCGGTGTGACTCCGGACATGGTTCGGGTTTCGGTCGGCTTGGAACACATCGACGACATCATCGAAGACTTTGACATCGCCCTGACATCAATCCATGAACGCGCAGTCGCGTGAGGAGAATCGCGCCGTGACAGGCAGCGTTGTCAATCCGAGCGCCGTGCGAACCAAGAGCGTGGACGTTCGCTCGGGGTCGGTCCGCGTGTTCGACCGCGCCGACCCATTCAACCTCGATCTCGGCGGTACTCTTCAGGCGGTCGATGTCGCCTACGAAACCTATGGGAAGTTGAACGATGACGGGACGAACGGGATTCTGGTCTGCCATGCGCTCACTGGAAACGCGCACGCCGCAGACGTGGATCCTGCAGCGCGACGGAACGGTGCAGAGGGATGGTGGAACGGCCTCATTGGACCCGGAAAAGCTTTTGACACGGACCGCTATTGTGTGATCTGCTCAAACATTCTGGGGAGCTGTTACGGGACGACCGGACCCACGGCCCTGAACCCGACGACTGGCCGGCCGTACAGGTCATCATTTCCTCCGATCACGGTGCGCGACATGGTCCGGGTTCAGCATGCGCTTCTGAGCAGGCTCGGAATTAGACACCTTGTCGCCGTTGCCGGGGGGTCGTTGGGAGGCATGCAGGTGCTGGAATGGGCGATCATGTATCCCCAACTCGTCGCGTCAATCATTCCCATCGGAACGGCGGCACAGCACTCGTCCTGGTGCATCGGCCTCAACCAAGCCGCGCGGGCAGCAATTACCAATGATCCAGGATGGCTAAACGGGGAGTATGACGAACAACCCGTACGTGGCCTGGGATTGGCCCGGATGATCGCCATGATCTCTTATCGAAGCCGCGCGTCTTTCGAGGAACGGTTTGGACGAAAGCTCCAGGAGCCGGATGGCGCGGGAAGCAAGGAGGAGTTTCAGATTGAAAGTTATCTCCGCTACCAGGGAGAAAAGCTCGTCCGACGGTTCGATGCCAACTGCTACATGACGATCACGGAAGCGATGGACCGCCACGATGTCGCGCGCGGACGAGGCACGGTCGCTGACGTCCTGGGCTCCATTCGGTCCAGAGCACTTTGCATCGGGATCGACAGTGACGTGCTTTATCCGACCGGGGAACAGAAAGATATAGCAGGAAAAATGCCCGGCGCGCGTTACAGTGAGATTCGCTCGATTCATGGACATGATGCGTTTCTTATCGAGTATGACCAGTTAAATGAGAGCATCGGAACATTTCTGGAATCGGTCACCTGACAGGACGTGTCAGCTACCCATTCATCCGCAGGCATACGGGAAAGGGATTCGGATTCGATGATCATCATGAAGTTCGGCGGCACTTCCGTCGAAAATGCCGAAGCAATTGCGCGGGCGGCAGACATCGTCTTTACTCGTCGGCGCCTGAAACCCCTTGTGGTTGTTTCCGCATGTGCCGGCGTGACCAACGATTTGATCCAATGCGTGCGTCTCGCGGCAGAAGGACGTCTGAAGGCCTCCATCCGATTGGCGGATAAACTGAAGCGCCGGCATTTCGACATCGCACGCGGTCTTGACCTGGATGTATCACGGCCCGGCCACCGGGCATACCTTCAGGGGCAATTTCGATATTTGAACCGACGATTGGAGGTCATCGAGCGTCGAAGAAGAGCGTCTCATGCAGAGCTCGACGCGATTCTCGCGGTGGGCGAACTCTCATCCTCCTTTTTGCTCGCGCATCGATTATTGCGTGTCGGCACAGATGTTTCCCTGGTCGATGCCCGAAAAATTCTGCGGACTGACTCCGCCCATGGCTCTGCCTCTCCCCTGATACCGCGAACCCGGCGGCTGGCTCAAAAACTCGTTGCGCCGTCGTTGCGCAACGGGACCGTTGTCGTCACACAAGGATTTATCGGTTCCACCATCAACGGCCGAACAACCACTCTCGGCCGCGGCGGGTCAGACTTCTCCGCCTCCATTTTTGGCGCCGCGCTCGGGGCCCGGGAGATTCAAATATGGACTGATGTCGACGGGATATTTTCTGCCGACCCTCTGCTGGTTCCCGCTGCGAAGTCGATTCCTCTCCTGACCCACGCAGAGGCCTCGGAGCTTGCCAGGTTCGGCGCAAAAGTCCTGCATCCCCGGACAATCGAGCCCGCGGTTGAACGTTCAATCCCCTTCCAGATTCTGAACTCGTCGAACCCGACCCATCCGGGAACCCGCGTTGTTTCTTCCATTGATTTGAATCGGGAGAACAGGAAGGAGGCGTCCGTCAACCGCCCGGTCCTTTCCATTGCGCTGAAGGAGGATGTCGGACTTGCCATCACTCGGACCGGGCTATCGACGATCGAGACGATCAAGAACCTCTCGTCTGATTCTCCCGCAGACAAGGCAGCCTGGAATTTGGAGCATGTGTCCTCTTCACACGACTATCTCCTCATTCTCTTCTCACCGTCGGGCGCTGACATGGAGCAGATCGCCAAACCCGACGGCGGCCGCCCAAGGGTACTGCGCAATAAATCGTTGCTCTCCCTTATCGGCAACGCGGAACGGAATTCCGGCCCGGTGCTGGAATCGGCATTGCGGGTTCTGTCCGCGGGCAAAATCTCGGTCGATTACTTCTGGCACGAAGCCCCGGGCGGCACGGTTTCGCTCGTCGTGGACCGAGCCCTTGCCCGTGAAGCGCTGGGGATTCTCCATGCTGCATACTTCCCGCATCTCGTGATCAATTCGAGGCTGATGCGCGCCTAGACAGGGAGGTGGATCACTGCACGGGGTCGATTGCAACTATCCCCTTTCTTCTCTATATTTTCACGCCCGAAACATGACCTCCATCGACTGAATTCCCCCCGCCCGCCGATGCCCCGATCCTACCGGGACCTTGCATTAGCCGCCCGCCGCGCTCGACTCAAAGCGTATGCTCCCTACTCGAAGTTCCGCGTGGGCGCCGCCGTGCTCACTCATGACGGCGAAGTCTACACGGGATGCAATGTCGAAAACAGCTCCTACGGCCTGGCAATGTGCGCCGAGAGGACGGCCATCTTTAAGGCGGTATCCGAAGGGGCCCGTAAATTCCGGGCTGTGGCAGTTTCGGCAGAGACACAGGGATTTACCGCTCCGTGCGGAGCGTGCCGGCAGGTCCTCCTGGAATTTGCCCCGAATGCTGATGTCATTCTCATTAACCGGGATAATCGTCTCAAGATTTTGAAAGTAAACTCATTGATACCAATGGGCTTTACTGCAAAGGATCTCAAGTCGAAAACGAGACGGAAAAAATAAGATGGATGCTGCTTCGTTGCATGATGTTCCAAAAGTCACCGGATGGATCGAAGTCGTATGCGGTTGCATGTTCAGCGGCAAGACCGAAGAATTGATCCGGAGGCTGAGGCGGGCACAGATCGCCAGGCAAACTGTCGCCATTTTTAAACCCCGGATCGACACGCGATACAGCGCGGAGCACATCGTTTCGCATAGCGAGCAATCGCTCGTTTCAACTGTCGTCGACGACGCGGATGAAATCCTCAAGCTTTCATCGGAAGCCCAGGTTGTCGGCGTGGACGAAGGGCAATTTTTCAAGCCCAATCTCGTGGATGTGTGCGAGAAACTTGCAAATGCCGGAAAAAGGGTCATTGTTGCAGGGTTGGACCAGGACTATCGGGGGAAGCCCTTTGAACCAATGCCCCAGCTTCTCGCGGTTGCCGAATACATCACAAAGACGCTCGCAATATGCGTCGTCTGCGGAAATCCGGCAGACCGAACCCAACGCAAGACCGCATCAACGGAGCGCGTGGTTGTCGGCGCAAAGGACTTATACGAGGCACGATGCCGCCGCTGCCATGATCCGCGCGGCGGTTGAGATTCGTTTTCCCGCCGAACATCTCTGAAAGGAACCGCCATGGACCCGACCACGATCCTTCGAGGTCTCTTTGGTCTTGCATTCGTTGTCGGCATTGCTGTAATCGCTTCCACCGACCGCCGCAAGATACCATGGAAAATGGTGCTTACAGGCATCATCCTCCAGTTTATCTTTGCGTTCTTCGTTCTCAAAACGACGATCGGCAGAGAAATTTTCGGCGGAATCAGCCGGCTGTTCGTCGCTCTACTGGCCTTTACTCTCGAAGGGGCCCAGTTCGTTTTTGGCCCTCTTGCAACTGGGCCGGAAGTGACGGGAAGCTTGGGATTCTTCTTCGCATTCCAGGTGCTCCCGACGATTATTTTCTTCGCATCGTTGATGGCGGTCCTGTACCACTGGGGGATCATGCAGCGCATTGTCCAGGGAATCGCCTGGGTTATGGCGCGCGTTCTTGGAACCAGCGGTGCAGAGTCGCTTTCCGTCGCCGCCAACGTCTTCATCGGACAGACAGAGGCCCCTCTGGTCGTGCGGCCGTACATTGCAACCATGACGCAGTCCGAGCTTCTGACCATGATGATTGGGGGAATGGCACACATCGCCGGTGGTGTCATGGCCGCGTACGTTCAAATGCTCGGTGTTGCTTATGCGAAGGCGCAGGGGTGGGAGCTCAGCACTGCTCAGGTACAATTTGCGGGGCATTTGCTTGCAGCCAGCGTGATGTCTGCTCCGGCGACGATGATCATCGCAAAGGTGCTGATCCCGGAAACGGGGAATCCGCTCACGAAGGGGGATGTGCGGCTCAAGATCGAGAGGCAGCACTCGAACGTTATTGAGGCGGCAGCCTCCGGCGCCGCCGATGGCGTGCGGCTGGCAATAAATGTTGCGGGGATGTTACTTGCATTTATAGCTCTTATCGCCTTGATTAACGCGATACTCGCAGCTGTCGGCTCAGCGACAGGTTTAAGCGCCCTCTGTTCCCAATACTTCGGCAAACCTCTCTCCCTCGAGCTGCTGTTCGGGATCGTCCTGCAATTCGTCGCGTTTGCGATAGGCGTGCCATGGCACGACGCGCTCAATGTCGGGAGTCTTATGGGAATCAAATTGGTGCTCAACGAGTTCGTGGCGTACTCGCGTCTGGCCGACATCATTCCCACCCACCAGCTCTCGGACAAGGCAATAACGATCTCGACGTATGCGTTGTGCGGGTTCGCGAACTTCTCATCGATCGCGATACAGATCGGCGGAATCAGCCCTCTTGCTGAAAACCGCAGGACCGATATCGCCCGGCTTGGCCTGAAGGCCGTGCTCGGCGGAACCATCGCGACGTGGATGACGGCAACCATCGCGGGAATGCTTTTGTAGAAACCCCCGGATGATCAATATCTCTCATGTCGACGCCGCAGTTCGCGCTATTCAAGGTCGGGGCGTAGGGCGCCCCAAAATCGCGCTTGTTCTTGGATCCGGCCTTGGTGACTTTGCCGACTCGATCGAAATCGAATCGGACATTGAATCGGTTTCGATCCCCCACTATCCCCTGTCATCTGTTCCAGGCCATTCCGGCCATCTGATTTTCGGCCGGCTGCGAAACGGCACGTCGAGCACCGAAGAGCTCCTGGTCTTTAAAGGGCGCGTTCATTTCTACGAATCGGGTTCCATCGATCATGTCCTTTTCCCTTTGCACGTGGCGAAGAAACTTGGGGTCAAGGTGCTTGTCGCTACGAATGCGGCGGGAGGGATCAATGCGGGATTCGGGGCGGGGGATCTCATGCTGATCCGCGACGTCCTGAACGTCGCCTTCCTGCGCCACCGCCCGGATGCAGACGAAAGGGCTCCGAGGCGTAACAGGCGCCCGTTGTTGGACGGCCGGCTACAGGCAAAAGTGCTTGAGGTTGCACTGCAGGCGGGAGTGACAATCCGGGAGGGGACGTACTGCTGGCTCAAAGGACCGACGTACGAAACGGCGGCGGAGATTCAGATGCTGAAGAAAATGGGAGCCGATGCCGTCGGTATGTCGACCGTCCCCGAACTCCTTGCGGCGCGCGACCTGAAGCTTCGGAGCGTCGCCATCTCCCTCATATCGAATCTCGCAACGGGGATATCGCCCACAAAACTTTCGCACGAGGAAGTGACAGAAACCGCCAATCGTGTCAAGGGGGCATTCACCGATTTGATGAAGCGATTCCTTCTTGCGCTCGACTGATATTCCTACCTGAACACCCTGTACAGCAACACGTAGATCAGAACGCCGGTGACCGAGACGTACGCCCAGATTCGGTACGTCCAGCGGGCGATTCTCCGGTGTTTGACGTCATTCCGCCGGAGTCCGTATGTGAGCGTGATGATGGAAAGCGGCGCATTGACGACGGCGAGAAAAGTGTGGGAGAAAAGGATGGTAAAGTAGGCGGGGCGTGACCAACCGTGCCCCTGGAATGGCTGCGAGCCGTGGACGGAATGATAGACGATGTATGAGACGAGGAAGCACATGGAGACGACGAACGCCGCGATCATGTATTGCCTGTGAGAGGCGATGTTTCCATTCTTGATCTTGTGATGTCCGACAACGAGCAAGACAGCGCTTGCAGAATTGAGCAGAGCGTTGAGGAAGGGAAGCTCAGAGAAGGTGAACCCCATGCGGCGGCGGGCCTGAACCTCACACCCTGGCGAGAACCAGCGTGGCCATGAGGAGAGGGAGATACGCGAGGGATGCAAAGAAAACACGCCGTGAATCTCCATGAAGTCGCCGCGCTGAAAAATCATCCCCCATCCGGGCGGTTGTGAATAACCGGACGGAGACGATCGTAAATACAATTCCGAGAAGCAAGGAGGCGATGAGTGCTGGTGTGCCCCCTCCACCAATGAACGCCGCCGGAACGCCGATGAATGTGAGAAGAAGCGTGGAGGCAAGAATCAGGCCGCTTGACCGCGTCCCCCGGTCGTCATCCAGGACCGGGAGCATTTTGAATCCCGCCCGTTGATAGTCGCTTCGGTACATCATGGCGAGTGACAGGAAATGCGGAAGCTGCCATACAAACAGGAGGGCAAAGAATATCCAACCCCCAATCGCAATTTTACCCGATGGTGCCGACCAGCCGACAAGCACGGGAATTGCCCCGGGGATTGCCCCGACGACGGTGTTCAACCATGTCTTACGCTTGAGGGGCGTGTAAGCCAGGAGGTAGAGAGCCAGCGTGAGGGATGCAAGAAGCCCTGTCTCCACACGCACAAGGACGGTCAGAATGAAAATTCCGAGCCCCGCCATCGTCACCCCAAAGACCCGCGCACGGGCAGGACTGATCCTGCCGCTCGGGAGAGGGCGACGTTGGGTCCGCCTCATCATCGCATCGAATGACCGCTCCATGTACTGGTTTAGTGCTCCCGCACCACCTCCAACCATTGCAGTTCCGATTCCCGTCAAAAAAAGTGGCCAGAAGTGTACACCGGAAGTCGAGGCCAGCACGAAGGCACAGAGAGTCGTTAGAACGGAAAGACCTGTAAGTTCTGGTTTAAGAAGGTCGATGTAACTCTTTGTATTTACAGCAAATACATCAAATATATCAAGTGTATTATACGCTGAATTTCGTGTCCCTTCCAACAGCCCACTCCCATCGTTAACCATCATAGCTTCCACCTCCTGACCCGCACCAGGTGCAGAAGGGAGACAATCGTAAGCATCAGCACCAGCGCACCCGTGGACTGGTGGGCAGTGGCAATAGGGACTGCAAGTCGCGAGAGGACGGTTAATGCTCCCAACGAGAATTGAACTATGACAAGTGCTCCCAGCGCAAGCCCAAGGTATGCAAATCTCCTTCTAACCGAACGGAGTCGAACGAGCCGGACGGCACTGGCAAGAACCACAAGACAGACGACGATTGCAAGCGTGCGATGAGAATAGTTCAGAAGAATCTGCCCAGCGCTGATTGGACCGTCGGCATAGATACGAATATCCTTGGCAATCAACTCCCGGTTATAGTTCGACACGGCCTCGGCCGAAACAGACGGGATCAATTGGCCGTACGAAAGAGGATAGTCCGGTATCGCCAGGCCCGCCCCATCGTGCCTCATGGTCGCCCCCAACCCCAACTGAACATATAACAGCGGAACAAGAAGCGCCAGCAGCTCAACCGTCCTTCTTTCGGCGGAATTGGCATGGGCTTGGATGCCGACGGCCGTTCCCCACCACCGGGATGTAAACAGGGCGATCGAACAGATAAGTGCGAAGAAGGTCTGCGCAAGCATGGCGTGCGTGGTGGACACCCACGTCGGCAGGAGCATCTTGACGGTGAGCCCGCCCAGGAGTCCCTGGATAATCACCGCAACCAATCCCGCCGATGCCAGAACTTTCATCCACCGTCTTTTTTCCGTCCGAAACACAGAAACAGTGAGCACTACCGTCAGAATTCCGACGAACGTTGCGACCATTCGATGGGTGTGCTCATAAAAGATACCGCCAACCATCGGCGGCATAAGTCTTCCGTACGAGAGAGGCCAATCCGGGACAGCCAGGCCGGAACCCGTGCTCGTCACCAATCCTCCGACGACGAGGAGAATAAATGTACACAGGGAAACGAAAAGGGCGAAGTTGTGGAGGGCAGCAGAGTATACCGTCGAACCACCTTGTAAACGCCCCTCTCTATCCCTCACGGGAGCCGCGAGATTCAGCGCGCCCGCAGGCGACAACGATTCAACTTGCTTCACGAGGAGTTCGAAATCTTACGGGTTCGCGGTCGGCGGCGGCTGCAACGACGCCTCCTGGCTATCCATCCAGGCCTTGAATTCTTCGGGAGTTTGGATCGTTACATATCCCCGCATTCTGTAGTGTCCCAAGCCGCACAATTGTGCGCACGCGATCTCCGTGGGAGTGTCCGGTGCCGCGCTTACCGCCGTTATTCCGGCGGCGGCGAGTTGCGCGACGGTCTCATCCGAAAACGATCCACCTTTCGAAACAATGACTGTTCCATCCTTCCCCGCGTAATCCTGTGTGGATGAGAGCGCACCAAGCTCCAGTGGCATTTTCCCCCCTGCAATCGAATACGTCCGCGTGAGCTGGTCACGTACTTGCGCCGTGGTCATCGTCGGTTGAAACCAGACTTTGATGATTTCACCCGGTATCGCATCCTGCTTTACCCGGAAGAGCGGCAGGTTAAAACTGTGGATCACATCCTTGCTCGAGAGCCGGATAATCACCGGCTTGTTCACCGGAAGGTTGAGCTGGTTGATCGTTGTAATGTCGTCTTTGGCATAGGGGTCGGATCGGTCGAGTCCCAGAGGGTTATCCGAAGAAACCAGTTTGATATCCGTGCGGCCAAATACGCCGTCCGGCCCCGGATAATGCACGTTCCAGGCGAACTGTTCCCCCACCACCCGCACGACGATCGCGTCCTTTTCATCGGGAAGATGCGCGACGCGGCTCGCCCAGAGCGGGAAGGCAAACCCGACGAGGAGGATCACTTCTGCCACCGCGACAGCCCCTTCGAGGTAGCTCGATGCATGCGACTGCACACCGCCATGGTTGGCGTGCGGATTCCTGGAGCGACGGAACCGAAAGAGGACGTAGACGAAAAACGTTCCCCAACCCGCGAAGAGTGTGAACATGATCCAGTGAACAATGACGATCACCTGGTCGATTTGCGCGCCGTGTGCCGAGGCACTGATTGGGAGGCCCAAGAATTCACGCATGAGTGTTCCTTCCTAGTTCACGCTTGGATAATCAACGGATCCGTTCAGGGTCATTCTGATCCGTCGTCTGATGCGGAGAATAACGCTCGTAATCAACCCCAGCACCGTTCCCGTCACTCCCAGCAAGACCCAGACGGCCGCATTGACAGCGTCATGCATGGCTGATGTCGTTTCGCCGTAACAAACCGGGCATGACGAGCTCGTTGTCCAGAATAATGTGGACAGCATTGCGACCACAAGAAAAAGGCGCGCGACACGATTCATCCTTCTACCTCCTACGATTGTATAAACCTGAATTTCCTCCGAAATCGGAGCCCATAGAGAACCAGGGCCGCAGCGCACAGGAAGGACGCGGCCGAGGCGGCGATTCGAATCGCCCCCATATCTGAGAGGATCAACCATACGCCGAATCCGACGCAGCAGACTGTCGAGAGGGAGATGAAGAACAGGTGGAAGGTTTTAAGGGACATGTCCTCACCGACTCAGATTATCGCTCATGTGCTCCAGCGGAAGGAACATGAGCGCGGCGAAAAAAATTGCGGTCAACAGGAGGACGGCATAGATCAGCTTCCGTTCCGAAATCAGATGCATGAAGTAGCTTCCAACCAGAGAGCCTTTGACCACGGCAATGAAAAGCGCAACAATCACTGCCGGGACGATGGAGAGATGGAGGTACGACACGGATACCGTGATCAACGTGAGGGCGAGCAGCGCAACGAAGACCGCGATATAAGTCCGTACGTGCTTTCGAATGTCGATGGAATGGTCTGCTGCGTGCATCTCGTCCGCCATGATCGTCTCCTACAAAAGGTAGAGGGATGGAAAAAGGAAGATCCACACGAGGTCCACGAAGTGCCAGTAGAGTCCGGCGATCTCGACGCGGTTCGTGAATCGCCCCGGCTGGGTGGCCCACATCTTGCTCCCCGGGCCCAGCAGGTAGCTGTTGACGACAATGCCTCCGATGACATGGAGCCCATGGAGTCCGGTCAGGGTAAAGTAGATCGCGAAGAAATTGCTCGTGCTCGGAAAATGTCCCAGCTCAAACTTGTGGCCATACTCAAACCCTTTGACGACCAGGAAGCCGAATGCAAGGAGAATGGTCGATGCCATGTAGCGCCTGTACTTCTTGAAATCTTTCATCATCAGCGACGCCCACGACATCACCATCGTCACGCTCGAGGTTATCAGAATGGCGGTGTTCAGGGTCGCCAGAGGGATATTCAATTCTTCCCATCCTCGCGGCCACGTCTCGGCTCCCGTCCTGAGCAGGATGTAGGTCGAGAAGAGCGCCCCGAAGAGCATGACCTCGGAGGCAAGAAAGAGCCAGATTCCGAGTTTTGCGTTGAAGAGACCGGTGTCCGGTCGGGCCTGAATCGTGTACGGGATTTCCATGGTTTCTTGCGCGCTGTTATCTGGAATGGTCGGAATCGTTTTGCGGAATGAAATCCGTTGCATGCCCCGGCAAGCTGTAGTCGTACGGACCGCGGACAACCACCGGCTCCTTCAGGAAATTCCCGTGAGGCGGGGGCGTCGGCGTCTGCCATTCGAGCGTCGTTGCCTGCCAGGGGTTCGTATCTGCTACTTTCCCTCTCTTCAAGCTCCAGAAGAAGTTGATGATAAAGACAATCTGAAACGCTCCAAGCGCCCAGGCGGCGATGGACATGACATTGTTGAGATACAACACCCCTTGTGCGTGGGCGTACTGCTGTCCGCCGTCGTACAGGCGTCGGGAAACTCCTGCGAGGCCCTGAATGAACATCGGCATAAAGACGAAGTTGATTGCCACGAACGATCCCCAAAAATGGATTTTCCCCAGCGTGGTGTTCATCGTCCTGCCCACGATTTTCGGATACCAGTAATAAATGCCCGCGAAGAGCGCGAACAAAGTCCCGGGAGCGACGACGTAGTGAAAATGGCCGATCACGTAGTAGGTATCGTGCAGGTGAATGTCCGGCGGCGCGAGCCCCAGAGGAAGGCCGGTGAGCCCCCCGATCCCGAACATCGGCAGAAACGCAAGCGCAAAGAGCATCGGCACGGTGAACCGGATCGAACCTCCGTACAGCGACAGGACCAACGCGGTCAGAATAATCACGGACGGGATGGAAATGATCATCGTGGTCGTCTGGAAAAACGTGCTGATGGTCGTCCCCATACCCGTCAGGAACATGTGATGCGCCCAGACGATGAACGACATGAAGCCGAGGAAGACCGTTGCATAAACGAGCGACTTGTAGCCCCACAAGGGCTTCCGGGTATTGTTGGCAATTATTTCACCGACAATCCCCATGGCGGGGAGAATCAACACGTAGACTTCCGGATGCGCCAGGAACCAGAACAGGTGCTGCCAGAGGATGGGGCTCCCCCCTCCGGCATTCTGAAGCGGCTGACCCGACACCACGAGTCCGCTGGGGAGAAAGAAGCTCGTGCCGGCAACCCGGTCCATCAACTGCAGGATTCCCGCCGCCTCGAGCGGGGGAAAAGCAAGGAGCAGGAGAAACGAGGTCACGAGCTGGGCCCAGACAAAAAACGGCAGTCGCATGAAGGTGAGCCCCGGAGCACGGAGCTGGACGATCGTCGTGATGAAATTCACGGAACCGAGCAGCGAGGACGTGATGAGAAAAATCATGCCGATGAGCCACATCGTCTGACCCGTCGTCGCGATCACCGAGAGAGGGGCATACGATGTCCAGCCCGAATTCGCGGCGCCGCCGGGGACGAAAAAGCTCACGAGCATCGTCGTTCCGCCGAGGAAATAACTCCAATAGCTCGCGGCGTTTAGTTTCGGAAACGCCATATCGGGGGCGCCGATCTGAAGCGGGACCACGAAGTTTCCGAATGCGCCCACCGCGAGGGGGACGACGCCGAGGAAAATCATGATCGTACCATGCATCGCTCCCAATTGATTGTAGAATTCGGGAAGCATGATGCCCCCCGGAAATCGTTCGTCGCCGGAAGTGAGGTAATAGACGATCCCAGCCATCCCGATGAACAGCGCGCCCAGAAGCATATTGATCGACGGCTTGAAGCCGGATGCAAAGAACACCAGGATGCCGATGGCGGCGATGGGAACAACGAAGAAGAGCGCCGGAATCGGTTCGCCCGGATGGGCGAGCTGCCATCGCATGATGGTCATGAGCGTGAAGCCAAAAAACAGGAAGAGCAGGGCCGTCAGGCCATACTGGACGCCAATGACCTTATGGTCGACCGAGAAGATATAGCGGCGCCAGAAACCCGACTCTTCATGGTTTCCGTGAACATCGGCGTGAGCGTGCGAGGTGGCAACTTGTTCCACGACTGGTCCTTTCGTTACGTATTCAAAAGACGCCGGCGTCTTTCGCGGCAGCCATTAGCCCTTGAACCCGAAATCGGCAGTCACCTTGCCCGTGGCATCGACCTTCACTTTTGCCGTCTGCGTTCCATATTTTTCGTGCCACGCCTCCAACGTGTATTCCCCGGCAGGGAGACCCTTGATGGTGAACGATCCGTCATCGCCCGTGACAGCATAATAGGGATTGCTGAAAACGCCGATGTAGGCTCCCATCCAGGAGTGTACTTCACATTTGACCTTGAAGGTCTCAACCTTATCGAATTTCTTCGTCATCTTCATCCCCTTCATCGGCTGCGCCTGGTTGAATTGCGTATTCAGCTTGGAAAGGGAGTGAACGTTGTGGAGAGTCGGGTCGCTGTTCACCACCTCCAGTTCCTGGCCGATCATGATCCCCAGCACGTGGGGCTGATACATGCAACCTTTCTGGTCGAATACCACCATCTCCGCGGGGGCCGGGAATGTTTTTCCGCCCAATCCATCTTTGACGTACACGAGAACGTTCTTGAGCGTCTGATTCTTATTGACGATGACTTCTTCGCTGTAGACGTCCGTCGGGTGCGCCTTCTTGCACACGGGGTCCGCCGACATCAGGAGTTTCACGGGCGTCGGGGCCTTACCGCTGAACGAGACTTTACCGGTGACATCGCCCGCAACAAGGGGCGCGGACGCCAGCATGAGACCGGTTAGCGCGAGATACATTCTCTTTTGAAACATCGTTCTATCCTTCATAGTAAGATGTATGGTTTTGTTGAATTACAATCATTTGTTTGCAGAAGCAACCACCCGGCGTGAACCGAGCGTCCAGACATGCGCCTGAAGCGCTTTGATCTGTTCCGTTTCGCTTCCTCCGAAAACCGTTGCATCCGGCCCCTGCCCCTCGTTGAAAAACGACGGCATCCTCGTTCCCGGCTGGAGTTTTTGCGGATCGTGCAGCCACTGGAGTATCCATTCGGGTTTCAATCTTGTATGCGCCATCTCAAGATTCGGAGCAAGGTCCGCGGAAACCGCTCCGCCGACCGACCCCGACGGATGACACTTGCCGCATTGATAGGTATCGAATAGCTGCTTGCCGGGAGCGAGATATTTCGCCTCGATCGGCGTTGCCGCGTAGTCGCGGATCATGAAATCCTCGTTCGAAAGGCCGAGAAAGTAACGCTGAACTTTTGCGATTTCATCGTCTGTGAGACTGAAGGTCGGCATGCGTATTTTCAACCACGGACGAATGGTCGTAGGGCCCTCCAGGAACGAGTGAAGCCACGGCTCCTGGACTTTTGCCCCCTGGCTTTCGGGAAGCATCGGGGGCCCCATCGCGGGTTCTTCGTACTTCGCAAGGATATACCCTCCGCGGTCCTCAAGATTGTGACACTGGATGCAGTTATAGCCCATCGTGAGCCGCCGGCCCGCTTCAATGTCCTGCATGCGCTTGTCATAGACCCGCTGATACTTCGGAAGGGGCTGGTCGTTGGACAGGCTGATGAGGAACATCCGAATCAATTTGATTTCGCCGTCCACGAATGTGAAGACCGGCATCTTCTGCACAATACGCTCCGTTTGGTACAGCCGGGGGTTCTTCAATTTTCCGTACACCCACCCCCTCCACGTGTGCTTCACGGCAACGGATCCGTCCGCGTTATCCCGGTAGTCCACCGTGTCGGCAAGACTAAGCTCATGGGTGTCGCCAAAATCCATCTGTTCATATTTCTTCCGCCCGAAGTCGGAAAGGTCAACACTCACCTTCCCTTCCTTTTCCGTCCCCGGAATGTTGTGGCATCCGAAACAGCCGAACTCCTTGACGGTCTTCTCTCCGAATGCAACCTGGCTTGTATCGTTCAAACGCAGCGGCGCTTTTTCGAAGGTCCTGTCGTCCTTGAGCGTCAACAGATATGCGACGACGTCGCGCGCCTCGGCGTCTGTGAGCCGAAGATTCGGC
Source organism: Bacteroidota bacterium (assembly GCA_035499415.1). GTDB lineage: Bacteria > Bacteroidota > Ignavibacteria > UBA10030 > UBA10030 > DATJYV01. The sequence goes on along the minus strand of DATJYV010000188.1, from coordinate 5,839 downwards.
ATGCGTGTTTCCGGGTTGAAGTGTCGCGGATTTTTGATCCAATCGAAGATCCAATCTCCTCCCAGTTTGCTGCCCACCCGCGTCAGCTCAGGTGCAATATCGTAGCTCGTTCCCCTCGAATCACGTACCGTCGTAAAACCAGCAGTGACATGGCACGCCTGGCACCCGACGGTTTCAAATACCTTCTTCCCCCGCGCCGCATTCCCTCCCGCGAACGATCCCCGTGGATGCTCGAGCTTGAAGGTGCTCGATTTCGAAATGTTCAAGAGGAATGCCGTGACTGCGGCCGCCTGCTCGCTCGAGAGCTTGAAATTCGGCATCCGGGTGTGTGGGTTATAATCTTTGGGGTTTTTCACCCAACGATAGATCCAGTCCGGTTGATCCTTGAGGCCGACGCTGTTCAACATCGGACCTATTTTCGGAAGGTCATCGAATCCGCGGATCTCGTGACAGCCGTAGCAGCCGGAATCGATGATGAGCTGCTTGGCTCGCGTGAACGGCTTTGCATACTTGAGAACCGTTTCGTTGAAGTGGCACGAGTTGCACGTGGCGTACGTGTCGTCCCCGTGGAGAATCGGCGTCTCCCAATACGGATCGCCGGGGCCGTGCGCCATCCCTTCGGTGAGCGCGGGACCCTGACCCCGATGGCACGGCGTGCATCCGAATTTCTCGGGGTTGTGCTTCGCCAGGAGTTCCGGGAACGGATGCTTGGTATACGGCTGCGGCGCGTCCTGCATGAGATCATCTTTCCAACCGGCGTGACACGTCTGGCATCGGTCGACACGCCCCTTTACTTCCTGAAACGGCGTAAGCTCATAATCCTCCAGGATCACCTGGCGAATCTCCACCGGCGCGTCCCGCATCTTTGCGGCTTTGGACGCATAGCTGTTCGCCGCCTTGAAGATCGATACGAGCTCGACCTGGGCCTTCTGATACGCGTCCGTATACTGACCCAGCGATGAGTCGATCATGTCGATCTTCGCCTGCAGGTCATTCATCCGGTTGAAATGCGTTTGTGCGTCGGCGTCATGCAGGGCGACCTCATCCTGCAACGCCTTGGTCTCGCCCCCCTCCTCTTCCGCTTTTTTATACTGGAAGTACGCCGCGTCGGAACGACTGCGCGCAAACCGCCAATCGCGTGTCTCCACATCCAGATCCTTCTGGAGCGACTCTTTCGTATCGGCCAGTTTCTGGTATCCTTCCGTCCCAAACCCCTCTTCCGCTTTGCGCACGATCTCGTTGAGCTGAAGAACGCGGGAAGAATCCACCTGCTGGAGAGATTGAAGGTGCATCGAATCAAGCGCCGCAGTCATCAATGCATGATACTCTTCCTGGTATTCCTTCCATGGGCGTCGCACCTTCACTTCATCCCACACCGCCCATACCGTCCCCAGGAACAGGAGCGCGCTGAAAACGATGTAATACTCGGCGTAACTCCGGTTCTCGACCGGAGTCTGTGCTCTCTTCTCAAACATGACGAAGAGCGTTTGATATCATTTCAGATGCGGGAGGATGCGAAGGTCAGACGTTGAACCACGGCGTAACCCAGACGTATTTCACCGGATTCAGTCCGATTGCCGTCGGGGCCAGACGGAGAAATATTTTGATCACGAGTCCCATCATCGTCAGGAACAGGAACGAGATGATGGAATAACGCAAGAAACCGAGTTTTTTCATCAGGTCGGTGTTTCTTTTTTTCAGCCAGTAGATTCCTCCGAGCGAATAGTAGCCGAGGACGCACACGGCTCCGAAAATGAATGCGACGGGATTGAGGGAATTGTCGGGAAGGTGCGTCGGGATGCCGAGAAACTCGGACAAGTCCATGTTCGTCAGCACGGCGACGTAGTGTGGATCCCATTTTTCCCAGAGCCAGAAAAAGTTCCACCCCGGGCCGCGAAGAAACGTTCCGATGAAGATGAGAAAAACCCACAGGATCAAAAATCCGAAGGAGAACACCGAGATGGCGAACTTCCGTTCCTTGAACGTGTAGTATCCGTTCCCCTTCTCGTTGATGTCGATGTACGGGATCGCCATCAGGCCGACGATGATGAGACTGGGAAGAACGACCCCGGCTATCCACGGGTCGAAGTAGACGAGCATCTCCTGGAGGCCAAGAAAGTACCAAGGCGCTTTTGAGGGATTGGGAGTCGTCGCCTTATTCGCGGGCTCTTCGAGCGGGGCGTTGAGCGCAACGGACCAGACGATCATGACGATCATGATTGCGATCGACATCAGGAACTCCACACGGACAAGATACGGCCACACCTGCACCTTGTCATCCATGGTTGCTTCGACGGGAGTTCCCAGCCGGTCATTCCTGCGCGCTTTTGTCCAGGCAAGCCAGCTGAAATAGATAACGGAGAACGTCAGAAGCACGATGGGAATGTTATCGGGCTTCGAGATGATTTGGACGAGGTTCTGCATTTCGAGTCAGACGAAAATGGTCAGAACGCCTTCTTGCCTGTTTCGGGACCGGAGATGCCTCCGTCCTTTCGTACGCGCCAGAAGTGGACGATCATGAAGATCGATGCGATGACGGGAAGGAAGATGCAATGTCCGACATAGAATCGCAGGAGCGTCGGTGGACCGACTTCCGTGCCTCCGAGAAGGACAAAGCGGACGTCGTTGTTCGCCTGCATGCCGAGCTGTGCGCCGAAGGGACCTTCATGACCGAGGAACGGCGTGGCGCGCGCCATGTTCGTTCCGACCGTCACCGCCCAAATGGAGAGTTGATCCCAGGGGAGAAGGTATCCCGAGAAGCTCAGGAGAAATGTCAGGACGAGAAGGAGAACACCGACCACCCAGTTGAACTGGCGCGGCGGTTTGTAGGAGCCGGTGAGAAATACCCGGAACATGTGCAGCATGACGGTCAGCACCATCGCATGCGCCGCCCACCGATGCATGTTTCGCATGAGAGGCCCGAACGGGACGTCGTTCATCAGATACTTCATGTCCTCGTATGCATACTGCGCGGTGGGACGATAGTAGAACATGAGAATGATACCCGTGATCGTCAGGATAATAAAGAGCAGGAAGGTGATTCCCCCCATCCCCCACGTGTATCCGATGTTCGTGGCGTGGCGCGGAACCCGGACGGGATGAAGATGGAGAAAGACGTTATCGACGATTTGAAGGGCGCGATTCCGCTGGGTGTCTTGGTACGAATGTCGGAAGATCGACTTGTAGACGTCGGTCTTCTTCAACGATTCAAACATGGGTCAACTCCCTTGCACGTTGGTTGATCAACCGATGTACGGTAGAAAAGCCCCGGGTTTGATCCATTCCCCTCTCTCGTATCGAAAACTGATGCTTCGATCCACTTCGATCTCGCCGTCATCGGCGAGCCCGATGTAGGCCCTTTCGAGCGGCCGGGGAGTCGGACCTTCGAAGTTTATTCCCGATTTGTAGTAGCCGCTGCCGTGGCAGGGGCATTTGAACTTGTTGTCTGCCGGGAGCCAGCGCGGTGTGCAACCAAGATGCGTGCAGATCGCGATGAGCGCATAAAATCCATCCTTGTCCCTGATGATCCAAACCCTTTGCTCATCTTTATACTTCTCGCTCACCTCCCCCACGACGTAGTCCTGCGGAAATCCGGCCTTGAACTTGGTCGGCGGTTCAAACAGCACCCGCGGGAACATGAAGCGAAGGGCCCCGATCGTCGAGGTAAAAATAAATCCAAAAAATCCGAGCCATCCTGCGATTGTCAGGAGATTCCGGCGACTCAGACGCCAGATCCCCGGATCCTTCTCGGGCGCCCGATCCTGCTTGGCCTTCCTGACGGGACTCGTCGTGATCTGGGGCGGCGCAGGAGTCGGCGAAGCCGCCGGCGGCTGCGATGCGACAGGCGTCGCTCTGGTTCCGTCAGCGGGCGTCTGGTCTGCCATCGAATCCGGTCAGAAGATTAAGTCGGACTATGGGCGCAGGGGAAACGTTATGCACTGTCATCATTAGGTACCTCACGCGGCAACACCGAGTTCCTCCTCCCGCTTTACCATATCGATGGTCTCCCAGGGACAATACTTGGCACACAGTTTGCAGCCGATGCAGATTTCTTCATCTACCACGACAATGCCGTTCATGCTGATGTAGCCGTGTTCCTGAGGGTTCTCGGGGCCGGGAACTTTGTAAAGGCAATCCACTGGACAGAATTCGATGCACACCTCGCAACCGGTGCATCCTTCCGGGTGAACGATCGCGACGAGCGGAGATTTCTTCTTCTTTTTGGGAACAGGAGGTGCTGTTGGCTTGGGTGCGGGTTGCGGCTGGGCTGCTATTTCGCTCATATTATTCGTGTCATTTCTGAGACCGAGAGCAGTCTCGGTCCCTCTCAGTACCCTGAATGTACCTGTACAACACCATTAAGTCAAGAAAAATTCCTGATTTCAAAACTGACTCGTGTTGAAATTTGAATCGGTTTGGAAAAAGGGCTCCTCTCCCACTTCCGGCAAACCTTACGACCCGCTCACATCTCTGGACTTAGCATTCTTGCACTCACGACATCAAACTCGTATATTGCGCGCCATGCTACTTCCGGCATTCCCAATCGTTCCAATCCGGCGTCGACCATGACCTGGATCGACTTCCGGGATCTCTCCTTCGCCGACAGCTCATTTTCACGCCTTTTTGTTGACTACATCAACGATTTCTCCAATGTCCGGAATTTCTTCTCCGGGAATTTCCGCGAAGAAAAGGATTGGCGGGAAACAATCCAACGGGTAGCCGGCCGTTCAATCGACAGGTCGAGCATCGTTCAGCTTCTGTCCGTACAGAATCGGAATTTTCACTGCGGCGTCCGCACACTGGCAAACATCGACCTCCTCTTGAACGACAACTCCCTCGCCGTTGTCACAGGACAGCAGGTCGGCTTATTTACCGGACCCCTCTATACGATCTTCAAAACCCTCTCCGTTCTCAAACTCACCGACCAGCTCTCCCGAAGATTCCCCGACTATCATTTTGTCCCCGTCTTTTGGTTGGAAGGAGAGGATCACGACTTCGATGAAGTCGCCACCATAGGCCTTATCAACGGCTCGAACGACCTCGTTCAGATTCGATACGGCAAGCAGGAAACAAACGAGAAGAAAAACGTTGGGGCGGTCGGTAAACTCGAACTGGACGAATCCATCAGCGCCGTTTTTTCGACCGTCGACCAGGCGTTGGTTCACTCCGAGTTCAAGGGACAGGTGCTCGAGTTATTTAAGACCGCGTACCAGCCCGGAATGGATTTCAACAGGGCGTTCGTGCACCTCCTGAATGTCCTGTTGGAAGATTCCGGCCTCGTGTTCCTCGACCCGAATGACGCACAGGCCAAGAAGATCGTCGCGCCGATCTTTGAACGCGAACTCGGCGAGTCATCCCGCACATCCCAGATTGTGGTCGAGGAGAGCGCTGCGCTGGAGAAACAGTATCATGCACAGGTGAAGCCGCGGCCGATCAATCTCTTTCTGTTCAGCGACGGAGGCAGGTACCCCATCGAGCCGCATCCGGAAGGTTATCTTCTGAAAGGGACGCGTCGCCACCTCGGCAAGCAGGAGATGGCCGACATTCTTCACAATACGCCGGAACGTCTCAGCCCCAATGTTGTCCTCCGGCCGATATGCCAGGATACGCTGCTGCCGACCGTCGCGTACGTTGGTGGGCCTGCAGAAGTGGCTTATTTCGCACAATTTAGGCGTCTCTACGACTATTTTCAGATCCCGGAGCCCATCATCTATCCGCGCGCGACCGCGACAATTCTTGAAGAGAAGGTGGAAAAGGTTCTCACCCGATTCGCGCTTCAACCAATTCAGTTCTTCCAGGACGTTGAGCTCCTGAAGCAGCGTGTGACCGAACAGGTTTC
>DATJYV010000187.1:0-8356 GCA_035499415.1 Bacteroidota bacterium | reverse complement strand
TTTGTGATAAAGAGCAAGATCGGCAGGGCGGGCACGGTACTCCGAACTGAAGGTCGGAGAGATTGGCTTCATGCGCTCAGTCGCAGGTCGCGCAAGGTCAGAGTTTCTTAAACTCCGCCGATGCGCAGGCATGCCATGAATCTTTCAAAGCCAGAGCGGTGTGTCTTATTGATACATAGATGCGGCGGAATTCGTTTGGCGTCATGCATTTTTCCCAGTCGCTCAGCCATGGGCGGCTTCGTCCTTCCCCACACTTTTCATCGATTCACCTTGTACATCGCAACTGCCGTCCAGCCCGGCGTTATGCCCGACGACATTCCCACAAATTCATAGCTCGTCTGGGGGGACTCCGAATGCCGGAGTGCGACCGCCGTGAACGATTGAAAATCGATCAGGTACTTCACTCCGTTGTCCCTGAGATATCGGTCCAATCTGTTCTCCGTCCAGGCCTCGAGGGCCGGGCGGTTGACGATACCGTCGACGTGCAATATATCGGCGCCGCTGACGTATTCGGCGAGTCCGTTCTGCCACATGGCGACCCGCGTACCGGAAGGAATGTTGAATTTGACCCAGCGCCCGATGTCGTAGATATGGGAGATGCGGGTCTCCGAGATCGGCTTCCCTTTCAAATCTTCGTCGGAGATCTGGTCCGTTGGGTCGACCATGAAATGGGACCAGCGTTCGGCCGCGGGAGCGGCATACCACAAGGAAAACGCGACGGCCAGAGAGAGAAAATATCGTTTCGGAATCCGTCCACGGACGAACGCCAAAGCTTCGCTGACAGGAGGCACGAAGACGATGAAAGAAAAGACGGCGACCGTGAACAGGTACCGGCTGAAGTACCAGACGGCCGGTACATAAAATGTGTAGAAGGAGACGAGGACGACAGCGTACACTCCGAACAACGTCGCAAACACGAAGAACGTCCCCGAGAACGATTGGCGGCGCCGGCAGAGCGATGCGACGGCAAGGACAACCGCAATCGCCGTCAATTCTATGGCCGGATGTACGGGTAGCCGTACGGCCTCGAAAAACTGATTATACGGCAAATCCGCCAGGAGGACGGAGAGGGCGCGACGCGGACCCGCCATGGAGGAGTTTCCGCTGAAGAAAGAGTGTACGTATTCTGTCGAGAGTTCTTTCACCGCAGCGCCGCTGTCGGGCAGCAGATGGGCGTTGACCGACACATTGAAGAAGAACAACAACGCCAGAGCAAGCGCCGTGGCAGACGAGACGGCGCCGATTGCAGCGGCGGCGTGGCGCGCAGGGATCATTCTCCTTATATACATCAGGGCGGCCACAACGACCAACGAAACCGGGAATGCCAGCAAGTCGATGCGAACAAAAATCGACAGACCGCAGGTAAGGGAGAGCATCAAGAGAGAAAAATTACTTCTTGAAATCAGACAGCGGTATGAGAGCCGGATCAGCAGAAGGAGCATCAGGATTTGCAGGATCGTTTCCAATCCATTATTTCCGTGACGGAAGATGAGCAGCCACCAGGCAAACAGAAATCCCGCGATCCGGGCTTCGGCCGGACCGAAGATGAGCTTCATGTTTCCCATCAAGACGAACAGGCAGGCGAGACTGGTCAACACCTGGAGAGTCAGAACGATCCGGAAGGGTGCCTCGCTTCCGGCGTGACACAACCATGTGATGACAATGCAAAGAATCTCCTGGATGAATTGAAATCCCGTCGTGGGCGTATGTCCGTCAGCCGTAAATCCGTTTCCGGCGCAGACGTTTCGTGCAATGTTCAGGTAGTAGTAAAAATCGTCTTCCAGCAAGGGGGCGTGCTTGACAAGCACCGAAAATTTTTGCCACACCAGGACGAACCGCATGAGGAAGGGGATGAGCATCAGCGCAAGGAGAAAACGCTGAGATGGAGATGAAAACAGCGTTGTGGAGGGCTGCGGTGAGACGCGGTCCTCCCGCGGAACTCCCGTCGGACTTTTTTCGGAATTCTGCATCTTATCGCGCACGGTTACATGCTACTTCTCCAGCGGTCCGTAGCGCAACAAAACGTTTCCCGAAGCGAAGATTCTTGTTTCCAGGAGTTTCACTTTGACCATTCCGGCCGCACCCTGAAAAATCGATTTGCCTTTCCCCAAAATAACAGGATTCACGTAGAAGTCGTACTCATCAATCAGGTTTTTCCCCATGATCGACACGACGAGGTCGGAACTCCCGAAGATCAGCAAATTTTTTCCTTCTTGCTGTTTTAACCTCCGGATTTCCCCGGCCGCATCTTCATTGACAAGCCGCGAGTTGGCCCAGTCAGCCGTGCGAAGGGTACGAGAGAATACGATCTTCTGCAGGGAATTCATTTTTCCCGCGACGATCGGGTCGTCGGTGAGCGCGTGCGGGGTTGGCCAGTACGAAGCCATCAGTTCGTAGGTGATTCGACCGAACAGGAGTGCGTCCGCGTTGTCCAGATTGGCGATGGCCTGCCGGTTGAATTCGGAATCGACGTTATGCCATGAGATATCGTGCTTTGGTCCCTCGAAGTACCCGTCAATCGAGATGAAGTTCTGCATGATAAGTTTTCTCATAAAGACTTTCACGCTCCTTTCCGGCCGGGCCCGTTAAAAATCGGCTTGCGTATGATGTCAAAATGAATGGTCGAAGTAAAGGATTCAGGATTAAGGGCTGAGGATTGATGGCTGAGGGTTGAGGGCTGAGGACTTAGGATTGAGGGTTGAGGATTGAACTCCGATGCCGTGAGTTGCTATCGAGATGGTTTTGTCAACCCGTGTGCTTGCGGCTCCGCAACACCTCATCGATGCACCACGCTCCCGCCCCCGCCGAAGAAAAATACAACCAGACGAAACAGTAGACCAGCGCCGCCAATCCTCCGTTGACCGACGGCCAGGGGCCCCGGGGAAAATGGAATTGAAAATATGCCACCGCCATTTCGCCGGAGAGAATGAATGCAACAGGCCGCGTCCAAAAACCCACGAGAATAAAAAAACCGCCGAAGACTTCCAGAAAGCCGCCGATCCAGGCCTGCGACAGGAACGGAGCCGGCAATCCGTGCGGCGGGATTCCGACGGGGAAGGCAAAGAGTTTCACCGCCCCCGCCTGCATGAACCCGAGTGCGGCGAACATTCGGAGGAGCGCCTGGAAGCGAGGCGCCGCTCCCTTCCACCAATCAACCCACGTTGGGCCAGTGCTCATGAAGGCGTATTTTCCAGACCAGAAGGCGGGTCACCCCGACGTGAAGGTCGGGGACATTCTTTTGTGTCTTATCTTGCAGTCGAAAAGCGGGAAGTGACCTCGTCCCAATTGATCAGATTCCGGAACGCCGCAATGTAGTCAGCTCGACGATTCTGGTATTTCAAATAGTAGGCATGTTCCCACACATCGAGGCCGAGAATCGGCGTCCCACGGGTTTCAGCCACATCCATCAGCGGATTGTCCTGATTCGGCGTGGATGCGACGACCAGCTTTCCGTCACGCTTGACCAGCCAGGCCCAGCCCGAGCCGAACCGGGTCATTCCGGCGTTGGCAAACTGTTCCTCGAATTTCTCGAATGAACCAAAATCGCGATTGATCGCTGAGGCAAGGTCGCCCGTCGGTTTTCCGCCGCCCCCCTTTTTCATCAACTTCCAGAAAAGCGAATGGTTGAAGTGCCCTCCGCCGTTGTTCCTGATTGCAGCCGGGGCCTTCGAAATACCCGCGAGGATTTCCTCGATCGACTTGGCAGCCCACTCCGTATTTTCCACGGCCTTCTGGAGATTGGCGACGTAGGCCCCATGATGCTTCCCGTGGTGGATCTCCATCGTCATCTTATCGATGTAGGGCTCGAGCGCGTCGCTCGCGTACGGCAGACTGGGTAATGTGAATGGCATGGTGTTGTTCTCCTATGATGTAGTGTTTACGCATACAGTCGAACGATTCCATCGCAGCAGAAGTTCCGCATAATCGCGGATTACTCCGAGCTGAAGGTCGGAGACAAGCTTGATCGGGAAAAGTTTTCCCTTTCCCGGGTTACACCGACCTGATGGTCGGAGAGGTCTGTTGTTGCGGGGAATGAACGACCTACCGTATGACGATCTTCCGCGTATCGACGGTATAGGCCGCAAAGTAGCCGAGAGAGCCGTTGCTGATGTTGCTGTTCGGATTGGCGGGAGCTAGCGACGTCGCGGCCTGGTCCGACTGCAGGATGTCGCGGAGTGTGTTGAAATAATCGTACGACGCCTGGTCGATCGCAAGCAAATCCACCGTGATCGTGTCACCCACAAGCACATTGTCCCCGGCCCTGATCCGCTCCTGCATCTCGTTCCCGTTCGTCAGCTTGTCCGTGTACAGCCGGTATCTCTCTCCGTCGATCGAGTCCGAGGGAATGGGCCGGCTCGACGTGGCGTTCAGGCGATAGTAGTTCCCCGGTTCGGGCGGATCCCTGAATGTGATATAGATATCGTAGCCCGACCCTCCGCGTCCGGACGGTCGATAGACCGAATAGAGGGTGTCGATGAAAACTTTCGCCGGCATCGACGAGCTCGCTTGATACGTCTCTCCTTCCGCCACGACGGTCAGCGCATAGGTTCTCCCCGCGATCCCCCGGAGCGTCGTGGATTCGTAGGTCCCCGCTTCGGTCTCGCGGAGTGTGTCCGCCTGCCCCGCGTCGTCCGTCACGACCACCGCCGCACCCGTGACCGCCGGAAAGCTCAGCGTCGGCTCGAAGTAATTCCCCGTCTTGCTGATCTTGACGACGTACGGCCCCTGCTGGTCCGTCACATTTCCTTCGATCACGATGTGCGGGTTGGCCTTGTTGAGGTCGATCGAAACAACCTGCTGGCATCCCGCCATCGTCGCCGCGCTGAGGAGGAGCATCATCCCGACAATCCCATCATCCATCCAACACGAGAGCTTCATGCCTGTGTCCAATCCTTCAAAAAGTAAAATTGTACGTCACCGACGGAATGATGGGGAAGAACGTCGTTTGGACTGCCTGCGTTTTGTTCGGGTCGTCCGGGTCGCGTCTGAAGTATATCGAATACGCGTTCAGGCGGTTGTAGGCGTTGTAAACCGAAAAGTTCAGGTTCGAATGCGGCCCGAGCGTCCACGTCGCCGAGAGGTCGAGCCGATGGTAGGCGGGCATCCGATATCCGTTTCGTTCCGTGTAGTACGGTACGAGACGGACGTTCTCGAGCAGATAGTTCCCGCTCGGAAACGTGACCGCGTTCCCGGTGTTGTACACCCACGTCGCCGAAAAAGTCCACACCGGGTCGTACTGCCAGATGGAGACGATCGATATGTCATGCGTCCGATCCTGGCGTGCGGGAAACGGATTCCCGTTGTTGATGTCCGCAAATTGCTCGTCGGTTCTCGAAAGCGTGTAGCCGACCCATCCGCTGAGCGGGCCGGAACGTTTCCGCAGAAGGAACTCGGCCCCGTAGCTCCATCCCCGGCCGTAACTCAGGAGCGCTTCGACGTCGGGGTTCAGCTGGAGGTCCGCCCCGTTTTTGTAGTCGATCACATTCTGCATGTTCTTGTAGTAGAGCTCCAACGAAGACTCATACTCGTCGTCTCCGAAATTCCTGAAGTAGCCGGCCGCAACCTGGTCCGCATACTGCGGCTTCACGTTGTTGCTGCTCGGCACCCAGAGGTCGCTGGGATTCGACGTGACGGAGTTGGAAAGAAGATGCAGGTACTGCGACGTCCGCGAGTACGAGGCCTTGAGCGCGCTTGCATCGTCGAGCGTGAAGTTCGCCGAAACGCGCGGCTCGAGCCCCGAATAGGTTTTGATGATCTCTCCCGGTCCGTAGGATGCCGTGGTCAGCACATTTCCGTCTGCGTCGTACGTCTTGACATCCCCGGGCCCGTAGAGTTGGAATACCGAATACCGGAGCCCGTAATTGAGCATCACGCCGGACGCCACTTCGGTCTCGTGCGCGATATATGCCGCGTACTCGCCGCCGTACCGGTTGGGAATCGAAATCCCGTTGAACGCCGTCCCCGACGTGGCGGTGACCGTCCCCGGAAGGAACGTGTGGTAGATGACGTTGAGCCCGAACTTCAGATTGTTCTTCGGCCCCGCAAAATACTCGAAATCCGTCTTGAAACTCTCGTCCCGAATCCCCGACGTGATCGTAAACTCGCTCGTCCCCGACGAGACGTCGTTGCCGTACGAATAGTTGCTGAAGATGAGCGACGTGTTGGAGAACAGGTTGTCGCTGAAGAGGTGGTTCCAGCGGAGCGTGGCGGTCGCGTTCCCCCAGTTGAAGCCGAAGAGGTCCGGATAGCCGAAGTTGTCGCGCCCGAAATATCCGGACGCGTAGACGCGGTCGCGGTCGTCCAGCGTGTAATTGGCCTTCGCGTTCAGGTCGTAGAAGTAGAGACTTGCGCGGTTGAGAGCCGTGTCGCGCGAGAGTTTGAGGAACAGGTCGGCATACGTCCGCCGCGCGGAGACATTGAAGGATCCTTCGTCCCGCACGATCGGTCCGCCGAACGTCAGGCGTGAATCCAGAAGCCCGATGCCCCCCGACCCGTCGAACTGCTTCATGTTTCCGTCGTTCGTGCGGATGTCGAGCACGGATGAAAGCCGGCCGCCGTACTCGGCAGGGATTCCGCCGGTCATCACCTTCACGTCCTTGATCGCGTCGGAGTTGAAGACGGAAAGAAACCCGAGGAGGTGGGACGAATTGTAGACCGTTGCTTCGTCGAGGAGGATGAGATTCTGGTCGATCCCTCCGCCGCGCGCGTAAAATCCCGTGCTGCCCTCTCCCGCCCCTTCAATCCCCGGAAGCAGTTGGATCGTCTTCAGAATGTCTTTTTCCCCCAGAAGAACGGGGATCTCCTGAATTTCGTGCACTTCGAGACGATTGGCGCTCATCTCGGTCGAGGTGACATTCGTGTTCGAGCGCTCCTTCGTGACGACAACATCGGATTCCCTGATCGGTTGAGGGGTGAGGTTGATGTTCAGGGTGATGTCTTTGTCGAGCAGGAGTGTGTCGGTCTGTGTCCGGTATCCCACCGACTGGATGGCAATCACGTGCGATCCGTCGGGAACCGTGAGCGAGTAGAAGCCGTAGGCGTTTGTTGCGATTCCGACGCTTCCGAGGTCCCGGGCGATCACGGCCGCGCCGATGAGCACCTCACCCGTCTCGGCATCGCGGACAGTGCCGCTGATGATGTGGGACGGCTGTGCGGTCGAGTCGCGTGGGCATGAGACTGCAAACAGAGGGAGGAGTAGAAGGGATCTCAATCTCATTGATTTGAGCAGAAGCCTGGCGGCCGACGCCGGAGCACGAGCAAGGATCGCGCCACGAATCGACGAGCTTTCAGAGTGAAACATTATCACCAGACCCTTCATCACGCACATTTTCCGGAATCGATAGAGATGGAACAAGTTGCGTTTGCCCGGATGGACAGAAATGTAGAGAGATTTGTGTTAAAAAGTGGACGCGGAGCCAACGACGCGACAACAGAGGGGGATGAGAGGAACGGAGCGGGAGGAGCGAGATGGGAGGGCTGTGGGTCGCGTCGTATTATCAAGCAACCGTCACCCCGAACTTTGGGTCGAAGGCCCATCAGCCTCTGGCCGAGTTTCGGGCTCTGTGAACAGGGGTGATGCAGGAAGCGGAACACAGCCGCCTGTCATTGCGAGAGCCGACTCTTCTCGGTCGGCTCGAAGCAATCTGAAATATCTCGTTACGTCAGTTTTCACCTTTTGTAGAGTCGGACGGCCGTCCGACTCTACCGCGCGAAACCTATTTCATCAACACCATCTTCTTCATCAACTGCTTCCCGCCAAACTGCAGCCGCGCGAAGTAGATCCCCGATGACATCTTCGATGCATCGAACGTCGCCTGCTGTAACACGCCCGCCTTCACCTCGCCATCGACAAGGGTTGCGACTTCGCGTCCGAGAATATCGAACACTTTCAACGAAGCCCTTCCATCACTCGGAACTGTGAACTCGATACTCGTTGTCGGATTAAAAGGGTTTGGATAATTCTGCGAGAGAGAAAAGACCTTCGGGGCCAGACCCACTTCGACGTTCACGACGGACGAATACGCGAACGTCCCGTCGCGGTCGATCTGTTTGAGACGATACGCATACGTCCCCGCCGGGACATTCTTGTCAACATAATTGTACTGCTTCGCGGAGGTCGATGTTCCAGCCCCCGGAACGAAGCCGACCTTCGTCCAGCTACCAGCTGTTGGCGTTTGGCTGTTCGCTGACAGTTGACCGCTGACCGCCGACCGCTGCACCTCGAACCCTTCGTTATTCTTCTCCGTCACCGTCAACCAGTTGAGCTGGGCGCTCAGACCGCTCGATGTTGCGTTGAATGAAGTCATCTCGACCGGGAGACCGGAGTCGGTGTAATCATCGAGACTCACGATTCCGG